>LOER01000004.1 GCA_001515945.1 Desulfitibacter sp. BRH_c19 | reverse complement strand
GTTTCAATCCTTGTTTTATTGGAACTTCTTCTGTAGCGGGTGTATGTGAGTTTGTGTAGGTTGTTTATATTCTCGTTTCAATCCTTGTTTTATTGGAACTTCTTCTGTAGCACAATATTGACTTCTCTCTTACTCTCCCAATACATGTTTCAATCCTTGTTTTATTGGAACTTCTTCTGTAGCGGGTGTATGTGAGTTTGTGTAGGTTGTTTATATTCTCGTTTCAATCCTTGTTTTATTGGAACTTCTTCTGTAGCACAATATTGACTTCTCTCTTACTCTCCCAATACATGTTTCAATCCTTGTTTTATTGGAACTTCTTCTGTAGCACATTGTCCTGCAACTGATAGAGTCACAAATAGATTGTTTCAATCCTTGTTTTATTGGAACTTCTTCTGTAGCAAGAGAAGTAGGAATGCAAAAAAAGCTCTCTTATGGGTTTCAATCCTTGTTTTATTGGAACTTCTTCTGTAGCCTGGATGGAATAATTAACCTTATCCACACTAGATTGTTTCAATCCTTGTTTTATTGGAACTTCTTCTGTAGCAGGTAGGCTTGTACATGTTGCTAGTCCACACAATAGGTTTCAATCCTTGTTTTATTGGAACTTCTTCTGTAGCTGTATGGATACATATCTTTTTACCTCCATGTAGTTTTGTTTCAATCCTTGTTTTATTGGAACTTCTTCTGTAGCCATCCAAGAGCATGGCATCTGCATATCCTTCTGCTATGGCGTTTCAATCCTTGTTTTATTGGAACTTCTTCTGTAGCTTTAGCTTCAATCTCTACGATGATATGGTCGTAGTGTTTCAATCCTTGTTTTATTGGAACTTCTTCTGTAGCATTATTTGTCTTATAGGACCTCATTTTAGATTCTGGTTTCAATCCTTGTTTTATTGGAACTTCTTCTGTAGCCTAACCAGCTGATAGATAACATCAAGACCAGGTACGGGTTTCAATCCTTGTTTTATTGGAACTTCTTCTGTAGCTATTCTAGTCTCAACTATTTCCCCACCTGTGTATCTGTTTCAATCCTTGTTTTATTGGAACTTCTTCTGTAGCTATGTCTTGCTGAATTCTTCTGTGGTCAAAAGGGCTGTTTCAATCCTTGTTTTATTGGAACTTCTTCTGTAGCAAATATTACAATCCCACATATAGTAGTGTAAATGCGTTTCAATCCTTGTTTTATTGGAACTTCTTCTGTAGCAGTACTTTTTCGGCAGTCGAAGAACCTGTTAGATAAGTTTCAATCCTTGTTTTATTGGAACTTCTTCTGTAGCGGAATCAGGCAAAAAGGAAGAAGAGTGGGTATTAATGTTTCAATCCTTGTTTTATTGGAACTTCTTCTGTAGCGATTCCAGGGTTGGAGTTACCAGAAGCAAAAAAGATGTTTCAATCCTTGTTTTATTGGAACTTCTTCTGTAGCAAAAATAAAATTATGTTTTGCCTTGATTGCGAAAGGTTTCAATCCTTGTTTTATTGGAACTTCTTCTGTAGCTTTACATGAAAATAAGGGGGTGTATATTGTTGTTAATGTTTCAATCCTTGTTTTATTGGAACTTCTTCTGTAGCGTTTATATATCCTCGCCATTCAGCTAACCGCTAATGTTTCAATCCTTGTTTTATTGGAACTTCTTCTGTAGCCAATAATGGAATAAATGACAACATATGCATGTCAGTGTTTCAATCCTTGTTTTATTGGAACTTCTTCTGTAGCCCATCTAGCTCATGCCATGCTGGAGGCTTAATCAGAGTTTCAATCCTTGTTTTATTGGAACTTCTTCTGTAGCGGTCGATGACTTGTGCTGTTGTACCGTCATATTGAAGTTTCAATCCTTGTTTTATTGGAACTTCTTCTGTAGCCCTGACTTGGATCTATTCGAGGAATTTGCTGATGAAGGGTTTCAATCCTTGTTTTATTGGAACTTCTTCTGTAGCGGCCAAAGGTGCTAAAGAAGATTTGAGTTCTAATATGTTTCAATCCTTGTTTTATTGGAACTTCTTCTGTAGCGTTAAAAGATACATCGAGGGTATTAATGATACTTAGTTTCAATCCTTGTTTTATTGGAACTTCTTCTGTAGCAACACCAGCACCAGTTTCTGATGATGATGATATATGTTTCAATCCTTGTTTTATTGGAACTTCTTCTGTAGCACCGCATACCTTTGCCCTGGCCCTTACGCTATTGGGTTTCAATCCTTGTTTTATTGGAACTTCTTCTGTAGCTCTTTTCCCATACAGCAACCAACCTTTGCGTTTTGGTTTCAATCCTTGTTTTATTGGAACTTCTTCTGTAGCCGTTAAATAATAATGTGTACCTATTTGCTTCTGTGTGTTTCAATCCTTGTTTTATTGGAACTTCTTCTGTAGCTAGATGTCTCTTTGTTCATACCCAGTAGCTCTAACTTGTTTCAATCCTTGTTTTATTGGAACTTCTTCTGTAGCCCTAAGGAGGATAAGTATAAAGATATTTATCAAAATGTTTCAATCCTTGTTTTATTGGAACTTCTTCTGTAGCCCATATATCAGTCAAATGCATTGGAAATACAGTATTTATTTAAATTTTTGATTGAGTTCTTTTTTGCCAAGTACCCGAAAAAGATCATTATTTTTGCTTGTTTTTCTCTCATGAACATCACCCTCTATCATAATACTTACAAGCTTTTAACAGCACCTTTTTACCTCACGCAAATATTTTTATAGCAACAATCCAAACATCTAGCTTTAAATCTTGTAGCTTTCGGGAAATGTCCCTGGATTACCTCTAGAAATTCTCTAATGGTTTCTTTTAAATCGGTTTTATTCTTTTCGGTAATCTCTATTTCCTTTACATCATGACCACCTCTACAATAGACAATAAATCCTTTTTTAACAACTCTATCATATGTTTCCTCTATCATCAAACCATACATAACTACCTGTGTAAGGTATGTTTGATAGAGTACACCATCATATTTTGTAAATTTATAATCTAGGGGTGCCAGGGTTCCATCTAATAGGGTTAATACTTCATCCACTTTTCCTCTTATCTTATATGTATTAGACACTAGAGAAACATCCATTTCCTTCGCGACAACTCCTAGTTTTTTCCTTAAATATTCCCTGTTTTGTTTTTCTTTTTTATCATGAATTACTCTTCCCTTTTGAACCTTATATCTATTTTCTTCATATTGACGGATTCCTAGACATTTCATGAAATAAATGAATCTTCTACAATACATGAATTCTATAATTTCTGAAGGAGTGACATAGTATTGATTTTCATTAAAAAAACTTTGAAATGATTTCATTTGTTACTAGCTCCTTATCAAAAGCTTGTCCGATAAGTCCCGCCTTTTTTAGCTCTGCTTTACTCATGGGAAACACATATACAGAATCTTTATCTAAATCTACCGTATCCTCTAGGCATAATATTAGCTCATCTAATACATTGTCTTCTACATCTCCCAAAAATACACTTTTTTGTACTCTATATAACCCAACGTTTGTGCATTGCCTTGCAACCTTTCCCCTAACCTTGTCACTAACAATATCATAGATTACCCAAACAAGCATTATAAACTCTCCTTCAGAATTCTATTGGCTATATTATGGCAATCATACTGAATAATATTTTGAAAGGCTATGTTTCTACCTTTATATCTGACCTTCTTTTCCATTTCATCATTATAAAGTGTTATTAAAGCTTTTTTCCCTTCTTGGTTTAGATAGTATCCATCACCTTCTTGATCAAAGTGCTCCTTTTTTACTTTTTTTGTGGAAAATAGCTTAAATACAATTTCATCAATATATCCTCTGTACATTTCAATCAAATCAAATACTAGTGCTTTTTTGTTATAGTTATCTGTATGCATAATACCTATGTATGGGTCCAACCCAGCAATGATACAAGCCTTTTCTACGCTAGAGTATAAAATCCCATAACCATAATTGAGCATGCAATTAAATGGATCTAGTGCAGGATTTCTACTTCGTCCACTAAATTTGTATTTTTCTAAAATAACCTCACTCAATACACAGAAATAGGCACGGCTTGCTACCCCTTCATATCCCTGCAAGCTATCCCTTACTTCAGAGATAAATTTACTGTGAGAAATACCTTCAACATTTTTTATTTGTTCCTTTATCCTGTTAACAGCTTCACTAATAATCTGCTTTCTATCATCTCTTCGATTCATGCTAAGCTTACTTAGGTGCTTTATTTGATTATCTAATTTCTGTAGAATCCATTCTCTTACAAGTTCTAAGCCTAATTTATGCTCTTGTAAAAATAATTGTTTTCTTCTTATAGTGCTTATGCTGCCAAGTTTGGAGTGCCAGACCCTTCCTAGAGGTTGTCCTGTGCTTTTCAAAAGAACAATATCAATATTGTTTTCTATTGCAAGTTCAATAGCATCTGTAGATAAAGCAGTTCTTGTGGTTATTAAGATTTGTTCAACTTTTTTGGCTGAAATCTCCTGTTTCTCATTATCTTTCTGTATTTGAAAACAATCCCCTCTTTTGCAAAGATAGGCTCCTGGAGTATTAATAACAAGTTGCACTATTATCAGCTCCTTATGATTGTTCCAAAACCTCTTGATACAGATTTGCCTATACCTAAATAATCTGGTATCATAAAATTTACTTTAAAAGTCCCAATAAATCCTCTCATTTTAATATTTTTAAACATGACAGGACATTGCTTTAGATTTATCCATGTGTATATCTGTTTTTCTATTGTATAACCTAATCCTTTTGCCAAGGATATAATATTTCCAACTATAATTCTTTTTAGAACTTCCTCTTTTTCCATATCACTTGCATCATCATAGGTTTTATTGTTTTTTTGATTTAGTGCAAGCCATGGGGTTACAAATTTGTATTCAATGTAATAATCTATTAATCCAAAATTTCTTTTCCCATTTATAATTTCTCTTTGAAATGTATGCAAAGGCTTTCCATCTAAAATCATTAATTCTGTATCAAGTCCAATGTTAGCAACCAAGCTAGCTCCTTCTTCTATCCCACATAACATAGTTATTCCCTTTATGATTTTATATTGTACCCTGGGATATTTATAGATTACCTGGTCTCCTTTATGATTATGTAACAATTCACTATCTTCGTACTCTTTTGCAAAAAAACCCCTAATCTTTTCTGCCGCTCTAGGTTTTAGTTCTAAATCTTGAAATTTAACTAGTGTATATATAATCTCCAAATTCTCATCTCCTAGCATATTACAGTATTTATTCTTATAATACCTTTGTTCTTATCGTAATATTTTTTATCAAGAACATGTATACCCTTAATGAGGATAGTGTTGATGTTTTTCATGTCTTCTTTATTTACGCTAACTTTATATTTATTTAAAACCCTCCATGCATTAATAGTATCTTGATAAGGCCAATTTCCTTCTTGTATTATACCTAAGCATTTTTGTGCTTCTTCATTGTAATTAATAATTACGTCTTCTTTTTGATAGTTTTCTTCAATAAGTTTAAATAACTGTCTAATCCTTGCAAAGTTAAATTCTGATATGGCTTCTTCAATTTCCTGAGAAGAATCTTTGCTTTTCTTTTCTTGAACCGCTTTAAAGTAGGCATTGTTAATCTCAAAAAAATCCTTTTCACAAATAATACCCTTTTTACTTAAAATCTCTTCTGTTGCATCTAATAAAGGCTGCGAATAAATATATGTTGCATATTTTTTATCGTGATGGTTTTCATTTATTAATGAAAATATCTTTACAATACCTTTTTCATTAATAGCATTTCTATTTGCTCTCCCTGCAGTTTGGTTTATTGAATCTATTGTAGAAAAATCTCTATAAACCATGTCAAAATCCACATCTACACCGGCTTCAATCAATTGGGTTGATACTAGTATATATTTTATATCTTTATCCTTCTTAATCTTTTGGATAACCTCTAATCTTCTATGAGGGTGTATTTCCGTAGATAAATATAAAACTGATCTTTTAGCTATTTGTAATTCTTCTGAACCCCTCAGATAATCTAAAACATTAAGCGATGATTTTACTGTGTTTAAGACAATTAAAAAACTTTTATTTGGTTTTGTTTGAATATCTTTCACTAGAATTTCACAAAAATCATTTAGATATATTGGGTTATCGATATGATTCTCTATCTGGATTCTATCTAAACTCTTAAATATTCCTTCATTATTCTTAATAAGTTCTTCTCCTTCTAGGAATAATGGTTTTGTAGCTGTTACAGTAATGACATAACAATTAAACTTGTTACATAATACTTCAAAAACCTCTTGTATAATATTGTAATATTTAGGTGGTATGGCTTGTACTTCATCCAATATGATGATAGAGCCAGCCAGTTTGTGGAACCTATTAATTATTGCATTGATTCCTGATTGGAAGATAGTATTAAACAATTGCACAAAAGTTGTTGTGATAATGGTACTCTGCCAGTTTTCTACACAGAATCGTGCATCGTAATTTCTGTATTCTTTTTCTTCATCCAATGTCTCACTATAATCAGTATAATTTAATTCTGTCATAGAGTGATGCTTAAGAATATAACTCTCAAATCTTTCTACATTATTACAATGCAGAATATTTTCCAATTCCTTATAATTTTGATCTATGACACTTGTAAATGGTATGTTATAAACAATAGTAGGTTTTATTGTTTTTTGACTTTCATTATAGATTCTTTCTAACAATTTAAATGCTGTGGCATAAACGGCCAGGGTCTTTCCAGTACCAGTAGGAACATTAATAGAAAATATATGATTTTTAGTTAGATCAGCATCTTCTATCCCTTTTACTGCATCTCGATAAATCTGATTTCTCACATGGAACAGTTTGGTTTTTTCTATTCCGGATATCCTTTGCATTAGCTCTTTCTTTATTTGGTCTTTATATTTACTAACATAACTCTCATATACATTCATACTATTTAAATATGCGGTTCCTCTGATTAGTTGAGTTTTATCTCCTGTTAATAATAATGACCATATATATTGCATCCATATAAAATCCTCAATGGAAAAGCTTTTCATTTTCTTTCTAAAACTCTTCCATGGGGCCTTCAAAAATTGTTCATTTTTTATTTCTTCAAAAAAACCAGAAATATCTTGTTTATAAATTTCATTTAATTCTTCAACGTTTTTCTTTATGCTTTCCGCAATACTCCATAGTTGCTTTTCATTATAATCAAAGAATATTCTGTCAGGTTCTAGATTACCATGATGCTTTTTCACAGCCATAAATCCTAAGATTTTCCAAGGTTGTGGCAACATATAAAAAACGAAATAAGCAGATATTTCCCCATGGTTTTTTAGTTTTTCACTATATTCATTCTTTAAATATTTTTGAAAATACTCACTAGCCTTGCCAAAATCATGACACATGCAGATGGTGCCAATAATTTTTTCAATTTCACCAACCACCCCATGCATCTTACTAGTTTCTATTGCAATGTTTTTGACACCCTGAAGATGGTCAACTAATAATTGACCATCTTCAAATGGTATTCCTTCTTGGACATGAGACTTTAGCTTAAAAGAAAAAGACATTTCTTTCACCTACTTTAAAGATCTCACAACCTTTAATTGTTATCGGTGTGCTTATTGCAAAAACAACATTACTATATTCTGTATACTCTCTATCCCTACTATTTTTTATGGGTATTCTGTCCATATAGACAGGAACATCCTCCTTAAAATCAGGAACCATGTTTTGTTTTGGAATAATGGTATCAGCTGTTTGATCACTACAAGCTTTAGCCAAAGTCATTTCTTCATATTCAATTTTGGCTATATGTTCACTACAACCTAGATATGGTGTAAATATATATTCACGTGACTTTAAAACTCCATCAAGGCTTTCTAACTTTCTAGATTCATCTGACACAAATATTCTATATTTTACATCTCTTAAAAATTGTACTCTTGATTGAAAATTAGCAGCTTTGTTATTGTTGCTTTGCGCAATTAAGTTAAATGATTGAGTATCCTTATGAATGGTATTTAAAACCTGAATTCCTATTTTCGTGTTTTTTAGATTTTCATGTAAATCATCATATTCTATTCCCAAAACTGCTCCTATTAATCCCTTTACTGCAATAGGATGAATACATAAAAATGTTAAAGCCGATGTTGTTGTATGGGGACATCGAAAACGTGCATATGCTCCCTTTACTGTAAATACTAAAGTTTGCATTTCACCACCTCTATATATCGTATTGGTTGAACGTTTCAGGCACGTTAATCAAAGTCACCTTTGAATGCCTGTAAATATTAACTGCCATAACTATGTCCATTTTTGACTCAAAGTATTTTGCGAGTGGTGCCATGTCAAATACGAAGTCCTCTATACTTCTGAGTTCTAGGTCTGTTGACTTGTGATTAATATTAATATAGTCCAATTCTCCATCTATGTAGTTTTTATTATAGATAACTTCTACTAAAAGTCTAGGCATCTGGTTTTTGGAAGTGCTTCGATAGTTTTTAATACCAGACAACAGTAATTCCTTAAACTCTTCAATATCATCCTCTGATACTTCTATATTTTGTCTATTGGCCACCATATCGTTATATACCATATAGGTTTTAAATAATGCATATGGAGTATAGTATTTAGACCATATTGTGCCCTGCCTAGCCTCTGATTTTCCACCTGTAAACACAGAAGTTCCTTGAGCGAATTTTATATCTGCTTCATGCAGACTTCTACTCCACATAACCTGTAGTGGTCCTGTAATACTAAAGTTATCCTTTGTTGTAACAACAGCGCCAAATAGCTTTACATCTTTGTATGCTTCCTTAAGTTTTGCTTCAAGGTCTTTTTCATCAATTTTTTCTTCCTTTGCTACCTTTGTTGCAACACTCTTGCAATCAATAAATAGCCCCTTTTGATTTTTAGTTGGCTTTACAAAAACCTTCATGCCTCTATTTTCCATTTCATCTCTTACATATCTTTTAATTCTTACATCTGACATTTCTAACCTTCCAGTTCTTTCATCCTGTCTAGGTCTATTGTCATTAATCATATCCCCATTAGGATTTGCCATGGTACAATCAGAATATAGTACAAATTCTCTTGTGTTTGCCATAATTATTCATCCTCACTTTCTTGGTTTTCATTTTTTTCTACTTTAAAATAAGCATCTACACCCCAGAAAAATAGATATTTGGCTTCATCAAAGGATAGCTTACCTTCTCTTTTAGCCATATAGTCCTTTGCTTCACATATCATCTTTTTGAAGTAAACCTTGTCCACCTTATATTTAATAGCCTTGTCCGTTAATAAGTTTGAGAAGTAAATAAAATCTTTGTAGTCGAATTTCCTAGAAAAGAAAAAGTTCTTTTCTAATGAGGTCCTCTCATTGTGATTGACTTCTTCATTATCTTTACTTTTGTTTCCTTTCATTAAATATACCATTGTACTATAAGCCTTTCCTAATATAAACCATGCCTTTTTTTCATTTGTGTCAAAGTATTCTGTGTTTCCTTTAAAAAGTTCTGTGTAATCCTTATAATCTTCCATCACATTCCACCCCTTCTCTATACAATTACACCTGCACAAAAAATTGTAGGTTCTATTTATATTTTTCATGCAAGCATATTTTCTATGTTCATCCTTTAAAAAGTAATGTTGATATACATCCATCACTCGTTTAAAGAATAAGTTCCGATCAATTCTTCTTCCTGTAAAAATGCTATCTAAGAGTCTCATTTTTTCTTTATCTGTAGTTTCAACACTATCTGATGTTACCTTAACCGCTGTACTATATATCAAAATTATATATAGTTTTATTTCGTATTCCTTAAAAATCTTTCCAATAAAACTAAACCTCGAAGGCAAAACACTTTGAACAGCATGATCGATTGTAATTGCTTTGTTTGTACTAGATTCTTCATAAAAAATCATGTCTGTGACAACATTTGTTTTTCCCACCTCTTCTACTAGCTCCTCTTCATTTAACCCAATAGTCCTAATTTTTTCTTCTTCTCCCATCTTTTCTTTGATATAGGATTTTTCATATATTTCTGCAATTACCTCATCATAATAATGTGGTAAAAACATCACCTTTTTCTTAATCGATCTCCAGTAGGTAGTTAAATTTAATTCAACATATTTCTTGCCAACTATAATGTCATTTAAGCATGTTTCACATATGATAAATCCACTCTTACCTTTATGACCTACATTACTATAGACTCCTTTATCGTTGGTGTAAAAAGTATATGCTACTGTGTTATATCCTTGTCCTTTTTTCCCACACAAATGACAAATATGTTGACCTGGTATACCCTTATAAACCATGTCATGCATTTTTTTTTGAAATTTATCTTTAAATAACTCTCTGGGCATTCTGCCATTAACCTGTATTATAGCAAATGTATTCTTATCCTTTTCTTTTAGGTATTCCTCAATCCATTCTCTTATCTCTTCATAGCGACAGCCCACTTCACAGAACTCACAAACTTTCTTAAGTTTCTCTCGTCCTTTAAATCCTCCTTTAGGGTTTAGATCTGCATAATAATCTAATCTAATGCCTCCCCCTTCCGACCCCCTTCCTGATTGGTAAAAAAGTGCATCATAAACAATATCCTTTTCAAAATCTTTCATAGTATATTGAATTTCTTTTTCTAATACATTTATTAATAGTATGTATTTCATGTCTTTTGATTCTATTGTGTTTACCATGCCACTAATAACGCTTTCTTTTGGGTATTTCTCTCGAACATAATTCCCAATATCTCTTATATGTTCAATCATTTGGTACCTCCTTTCTTTTTTACATTATAGTTTATATGATCATTCATACAATCCCAACATTCTCTCAAGTTCATCTTTCATTTTCAACCGATACTCTTCAGGACTTATAATCTCCGCTTTGCTCCCATATTTCATTAGCCAGCGCAGAAATTCAGCCCCACTTTTTATTGTTACTTCCAGCAATAAGTCTCCATCTTCTAATTCGGTAATGACAGGATTAGCATAATAGATTTCTTCTTTTACATACCTGGCGATGTTTTTTGCAAATCGAACTTTAAATCTAATGCTCTTGCTTTCATCAAAGATCTGCCAAAGTTTCGAAAGGTAATCATCCACATTAAAGTCAATTGGCAGCTTAAATGTCTCTGGTATAAGTACAATTTTTTTAAATCTACTAAGTCGAAATGTTCTGATACCTTTATGAACGTGGCAATAGGCTATTAGATAGAAATTACCTGCCCTTGTTATTAGGTAGTATGGATCAAGTTTTCTTTCAAGGGTTTGTCCACTAGAAGCAGAATCATATTTACATTCAATAGTTGTATTAGTTATAAGTGCCTCAACCAGTAATTTGGTAAAGTCAAGCTGCTCTTTATTTAACTGATTATCATATATGCGTATTCTTTCATTTATGGATTGAGGTAGGTTTGTTTGATTATTGTCTCTTTTTAGATTAGCCATTACTTTTTCCATGGCTGATTTGTAGGAATTGTAGAGAATAGAATTTTTGTCTTTATTCTGACAAGCTATTGAGTGGAAAAGGTGTAGGGCCAGGTATTCCTCTTGGTTGAGCTTTGCAGGCAAATTAATCTGAGCAGAATCTATTAAATGGTAGCCATTTCTACCCATGGATATTACCTGTATGCCATAGTTGTCAAGCTTTCTCATATCTCGGTAAATGGTACGTTCTGTAGTTGAGCATAAACTAGCCAATCTAGATGCGGTTAATCCACTATTATTTTTAAGGTGTTTTACTATATTAAAAAGTCTTTCCATAAATAATCTCCTAAGTTCTTCAATTCCTACCAAGAATTATATTTCTTCTATTTTCTTTCAATTTTTACATAATATATCCTGCATGATCTTAAAAACAAATAATCGACAAATAACTGCTCTATTCTACATTTGAATTATTTTTATATCTTTTATTATAAATAGAACCCTGACGGATTCTGTCAGGGAACGCAAGTTTGGGCTTGATTTTTTATAAAAATAGTATGCGCCCTTGCTTTTAGCACAAACTATTAAAAAGATATTAAAGATTATACGAGGAGGTTTACTTTTTGACTGTTAAAGCAAAAGACATAATTCCAGAGCAACATTCACAAGCTGTTAATGAACTCCTATCAAAATATCAGGGAACCTCCCCTGGTGCCCTTATTCCTGTACTGCAAAAAACCCAGGATATAATTGGTTATCTTCCAAAGGATGCCATGATAAGAATTGCTGACACCTTAAACACATCACTTAGCAAGGTGTACGGTGTGGCAACTTTTTACTCACAGTTTCATATAAAACCAAGGGGCAAGCATATCATTAGAGTCTGCCAGGGAACTGCCTGCCACGTACTTGGCTCAGATAAGGTGATGAATGGCTTCAAACAACATTTAAATACTACCCCTGGTGAGACTACAGAAGACGGGGAATTCACCCTTGAATCTGTAGCTTGTATAGGTGCATGTGCACTAGCTCCTGTTATAGTCGTCGATGAAAAGAGCCATGGAAAGATGTCAGCAGAAAATATAGGACGCTTATTGGACGGTTATAAGAACCAAAGTACGGACAATTTAGGAGAGACAACTCATGGAATAGGTGACGTGGTAAATGAAGCTCAGAATAAGTAATATGAGTAGTTATTAAGGGGGAATACCTAGTGGTAGAAAAGATACTAATTTGTGGCGGTACCGGATGTATTTCTGCCGGTTCCAGAGCACTTAAAGAGGAAATAGAAAAAGTAGTAGCAGAAAAAGAGCTGCCCTACCAGATTATTTTTACGGGATGTCGAGGTTTATGTGAAAAAGGTCCACTTGTCACAATTGAGCCAGAGGGCTGGTTTTACTGTAATGTTAAACCCAGACATGTAATTAGATTGATAGAAACACTAGAAGAAGGCAAACCATATGAACGCCTTCTTTACAAAAACCCAAATACAAAAGAACGTTCACTTACAAATAAAGATATAGACTTTTATAGAAAACAGAAAAGAGTTGTCTTAAAGCATTGTGGTTATATTGATCCAGAAGAAATTAAAGATTATTTAGCCATTGGCGGTTATCAATCACTAAAGATAGTCCTTGATATGGAAACAACTACAGTAATCGAAGAAGTAAAAAAATCTGGGCTGCGTGGTCGAGGTGGAGGCGGCTTCCCTACTGGTTTAAAGTGGGAATTTACTGCCAAGTCACCGGGTAAAGACAAGTACATAATCTGTAATGCTGATGAGGGTGACCCTGGAGCATTTATGGATAGCGGTGTTTTAGAAGGCAATCCACATCGAGTAGTTGAGGGGATGTTAATAGCAGGCTATGCGGTAGGAGCTAGTAATGGGATAATCTATGTCAGGGCAGAATATCCTTTGGCTGTACGCCGTTTCAAAATAGCAATTAAACAGGCTGCAGTAAATGGATTTTTGGGTAATCATATTTTAGATACTGACTTTAGTTTTGATATTACTATAAAGGAGGGTGCTGGTGCCTTTGTCTGTGGCGAGGAGACTGCTTTAATAGAATCAGTTGAAGGAAACAGAGGAATGCCACGCCCACGTCCACCTTTTCCAGCAACGCAAGGGCTTTGGGATAAGCCTACTAATATTAATAATGTGGAAACCCTAGCTAATGTTCCACTTATATTTGAAATGGGTTCAGAAGAATATGCCAAAATTGGTACTGCTTCTAGTAAAGGCACTAAAGTTTTTGCTTTAACCGGCAAGGTAAAGAATACTGGATTAGTTGAAGTTCCCATGGGTATAACAATGAAAGAAATTATTTTTGATATTGGCGGGGGAATACGAAGGGATAAGGCTTTTAAAGCTGTGCAAATTGGAGGTCCATCAGGGGGTTGTCTTCCTAGTAGCCAGTTAGACCTTCCCATTGATTACGGTTCCTTATTAGAAGTTGGAGCAATGATGGGGTCAGGTGGCCTTGTAGTGATGGATGAAGACACCTGCATGGTAGAGGTTTCAAGGTTTTTCCTTGACTTTTCCCAAACAGAATCCTGTGGAAAATGTACGCCATGCAGAGAAGGCTGTACGAGAATGCTAGAAATCTTGGAAAGAATTGTAGAAGGCCACGGCAAAAAAGGAGATATTGAACTCCTAGAGAGTATGGCTAAATCAATCAAGGACTCTTCTCTTTGCGGCCTAGGTCAATCTGCCCCAAACCCTGTACTTAGTACTTTAAGATACTTTAGAGGTGAATATGTTGCCCATATTGAACACAAAACCTGCCCTGCAGGAGCTTGTGCAAATCTAACAGGTGATGCAATATTGAATGGAAAGAGGTGAGAATATGAGTGAAGTTCAGTTAACAATTGATGGAAAAGAAGTTACTGTTCCTCCGGGCTCAACCATTATGGAAGCGGCTAATAAACTGGGTATAGAAATACCCAAACTCTGCTATCATAAGGGCCTTTCAAGTCCAGGAGCTTGCCGAATGTGTGTAGTAGAAGTAGAAAATTCAAGGAATCTACAAGCCTCATGCGTTGCTCCAGTAGCAGATGGGATGATTATAAAGACAGAATCCGAAAGAGTGGTCACAGCCAGGAAACATATCCTGCAGCTTTATATGGCAAACCATGATATGCGCTGCTGGACATGTGAAGCCAACGGAGATTGTGCATTTCAAACATATATATACTACTACGGCATAGATACAACTCCATTTAGAGGAAAGCACAAGGACTATCCAATCTATGAAGACAATCCTTTCTTCATCAGGGATTACAATAAATGTATCCTCTGCGGAAAATGTGTAAGAATCTGTGCTGAAATCAACGGTGTCCAGGCAATTCAGTTTACTGATAGGGGCTTTACAACAAAGGTAACTTCCGCCTATGATGATGCCATGGCAGATACCACCTGCACCTTTTGCGGGATGTGTGTTCAGGTTTGTCCTGTAGGTGCACTTGTATTTAAAAACGCTAAACGTGCTGGAAGACCATGGGAAGTTCATCTTGTCAAAACAACCTGCTCTTATTGTGGCGTTGGCTGCCAATTAAATCTCAAGGTTAAAGATGATAAAATTGTGGGTGTCCTTGCTGAGGATGTGGAGCCTAATAGGGGACATCTATGTGTAAAGGGTCAATTTGGCTGGGAATTTGTTCATTCTCCAGACCGGCTCACTCAACCATTGATCCGCAAAGATGGTGAATTAAAACCAGCTTCCTGGGGTGAAGTTCTAAAACTAATTACCACTAAATTGCTGGAGATAAAAGAAAAGCACGGTGGCAAATCTCTCGCTGGTTTAAGCTCGGCCAAGTGTACCTGTGAGGAAAACTTCCTCTTTCAAAAACTAATGAGATCAGTACTTTTTACAAACCATGTTGACCATTGTGCCCGATTATGACATAGCTCTACTGTAGCAGGTCTTGCTACTGCATATGGAAGTGGAGCCATGACAAACTCTATTAATGAGATTCTTCAAGCCGATGTGATTTTGGTGATTGGTTCTAACACAACAGAAACCCACCCAGTAATTGGCTACAGGGTCAAACAAGCAGCAAAAAAAGGTGCAAAGGTGATAGTTATTGATCCAAGGCAAATTGATCTAGTAAAGTATTCCTATAAACATTTGCCCATGCGTCCAGCAACAAATATAGCCCTCTTAAATGGGCTTAGCAATGTAATAATATCTGAAAAACTGTACGACGAGGACTTTGTCAAGCATAGAACCGAAGGCTGGCAAGACTGGGTAAACTCTGTTAAAGAATATACTCCTGAAAAGGTAGAAAAAATTACAGGTATACCAGCTAAAGATATTATTGAAACTGCAAGACTGTATGCAAAAGCAGATAAGGGCAGCATAATCTATGCCATGGGTATTACCCAACACACTTCAGGAACAAGCAATGTTTTAGCTGTAGCAAACCTTGCAATGGCAACAGGCAATGTGGGCAAAGAAGGTACAGGTGTAAACCCACTAAGAGGGCAAAATAATGTCCAAGGAGCATGTGACATGGGATGCCTACCAGATTTGCTACCAGGCTACCAGTCGGTAGAAAATATAGCTCATAGGAAAAAATTTGCTTCCTATTGGAATTGTGAAATACCTGCAGAGACTGGTCTTACACTTACAGAAATAATGGAAGAAACTCTTAAAAAGAACATAAAAGGACTTTACATAATGGGTGAAAATCCAATACTATCTGACCCTGATAGCAATCATATACAAGAAGCTCTACAATCACTAGAATTTTTAGTAGTACAGGACATTTTTCTTACAGAAACTGCAAAATTAGCTGATGTTGTACTACCAGCAACCAGCTTTGCTGAAAAGGACGGGACCTTTGTAAATACTGAAAGAAGGATACAACGAGTGCGAAAAGCAGTACCTGCTCCTGGCCAAGCACTTGCCGATTGGGAGATACTGCAAAAAGTAGCTAATGAAATGGGACAAGATTGGAATTATTCACATCCAGAAGAAATTATGGAAGAAATTACTCAACTAACACCAAGCTATGCTGGGATAGATTACTCAAGGATCGATAAAGTAGGTATCCAATGGCCATGTCCAGATAAGGAGCATCCTGGAACCAAGTTTTTACATTGCGATAAATTCGCATGTGGCTTGGGCAAATTTAGGGCTGTCGAATTTTTACCCTCAGACGAAGAGCCAGATGCAAAGTATCCATTTCTGCTAATGACAGGAAGAGGGCTCTATCAGTTCCATACTGGGACCATGAGTAGAAGGATCAAGTCCCTTGACTGGATTCATCCTGAGGAATTAATGCAAATAAATCCTGAGGATGCCCATCGACTTTCCTTAGATGATGGTGATTTAGTAGAAGTCAAATCTAGACGTGGCAAGCTAACTACAAGAATTAAAATTACTAGGGGCATTCCCAAAGATTCTGTGTTTATGACATTCCACTTTAAGGAATCCCCAGCAAATGTTTTGACTAATGCTGCACATGACCCTATCTGTAAGATACCTGAATTAAAGGCTGCAGCAGTTAGTATTATGAAAATAGAAGATCATCGTAGAGAAGAGGAAAATGTTGAAAAAGGAGCAGGAATATTAACCTCTTAGAAAATCCAGCTAGATAAGCCGCAGGAAAAATTTCTTGCGGCTTATCTATACTTTCTCTAGTCATTTTAATTTTAATTTATCCTTACTAACATTTATAATTTCAGGTTGTGAGAAATCAAACTTGCCGTCCAACTGAATAACTACCTCATCTTTTAATAGCAATATCATGGTCCTATTATCTTTTAAATAATACGCTTTATCAGCATTCCAAGACTCCGCTGGTGCTTCACTTACTGAACGGTATATCAACGAACCTTCACGCTTTAACATTCCATCAAAAATATAAACGGCAACTTTTTCATTTATTGCCCTGATATAGTTGGTCCGAATCACACCGTCACTTGATGCCTCATAATAATCAAGCTTTATTGGCACAACAAGGCTTGATGTTTTTCTGAAATTTCTCGCGTAAGGGGCTTTTTCAATCCCAAAGTCAGCTAATTCTAGCGCAATATACCCACTTGTAAGCTCATTTCGGGCGCCTGTAATGGTGTCAAACATACCTCGGGAAGAAATAAGCCCAAAGGTAAAAACGGTAAAAACTATCCAAATACAAAATATAGCTACTGCAAATATCGCAATGTTTTTTCCTCTGCTACGCTCTTTTGTACTGACTATTTTTTTATACCAGATTCCTATTGCGATACCCGGTATGGGCAAGAGAAAAGCGTATAAGGCAAACGTATATCCTCCAATTATATCAGCTATTACTGCAATAAACATAAGTATAATAAGAAGTACACCTACGCTAAGAAGAATTGTTCCTCTTAAGCGAGCAGCTCTAATGGATGTTCGTGGCAAAGGTAGCCCCTTTTTTATATTTCTTCTAGCTTTCCAAAACCAAAATAGGTAATATCCAGTATATATTGCAACTGGTATTATTAAGATAGGAAAATATATTGTTGAGACTATGCTGATATTTGTAAAAAGCTTGCTATAATCAAAAGGAATAAGCGAGCCGAACCCTAATAGTAGCGCTGGTAGACAGAGCAGAAATATAAGTAATTCGGTATTAAAGACACTTTTACGGATAATCTTTTCTTCCACAATGCTGTCTGTCTGAATTGGTGTAGGGTTTTCATCTGAATTTGCATAAAATATTTGAAACTTGTTTGCAGATGTAACGAAATGCCATCCAGACGCCTCACAGAGCTCCCGATAATCTCTTGCATCTCTATTATTGGGCGAATCAAAAGCAGTCATATATGGAAAAATATCTACTGCAAATTTGATTTTTTTTGGATTAATTTTTTTGAATTTAGCGGTCACAGCACTTATCTTTTCTAGCATCCATCCTTGTGCTGCCATTTCTTCGAAGTATTCTTCCATTGCTTTATAATCAAGTATAGAAAACATAAATACAGTTGTTTTTTTCGTTTTATTCATCGCCATCTGCCTCCAAAAATGTTCTGCCATGCGTTACAAGTATTTGCAATCTTGTGTATTCACTTCCCAAAATTTCTCTGCCTTTATCAGTAATGGTGTATGTTTTACGTCTTCCATCATCTGACACCTGAAGTATTACCTTTTCCTTTTCAAATCGTGACAACAATGAATAGAGCGTACCAGCGCCTACCTTAACTCGACTATTTGTTAAATCACTTACTGTCTGCATAATGTCATAACCGTGCCGCGGAGTAGTTAGGGTCAGCAATATGTAATACATAGGTTCGGTAAGGTTTTGCAACTGTTCTCTTGCCATAAATTCACCCTCTTTATATCAATACTCGATATATCTACACTCAATATATTGTATAAAATATAATCTGTCAAGTTAAACATCCACATCTTATCAGGAAGAGGAAACCTCAGGTACTAATCCAGGATTCCTCTTCGCTCTATTATTGATTTAAATGAGGAATACACAGTATTGTTGAAGAAGAGGCAGAAAGGTTATAATAAGTTGTATAGTAAAAAATATGAGAGGAGGGTAAATATGACTTTTTTAGATCTAGCTAAAAGTAGATATTCAGTACGTAAGTACAAAGATGTTCCTGTTGAAAAAGAAAAACTACTTCAAGTACTTGAAGCTGGGAGAGTTGCCCCTTCTGCAGTTAATCTTCAGCCCTGTCATTTTATAGTGCTACAGGATGAGGTAATACGACAAAAGATCTTTGAAACATATAAGAAAAGTTGGTTTCAGCAAGCACCTGTAATTATTGTAGTATGTGGTAATCACAAAACTTCCTGGCATCGAACTGACGGGAAGGACCATTGTGACATTGATATTGCTATAGCTGTAGATCACATGACTCTATCAGCAGTAGATAATGGGCTAGGTACATGTTGGGTTTGTGCCTTTGATGCTGCAAAATGCAGACAGGTTTTAGGTTTGCCAGATGACATTGAGCCAATTGTACTTTTACCCCTTGGCTACCCTGATGACCAAACTGATGTTAATAGGCACGACACAAAGAGAAAAAAGCTTGAAGAGATAGTAAGTTGGGATGGATATGAAAATAAATAGTGGACATACTAAAAAAGACTATCGACATTTTCCCCATGTCGACAGTCTTTTGAACTTTCCTGCTATCAATTAATTGTTTTCACTTTCCTTTATTCTTTCAACTAGAATTGCTCCAAACAGGCAGTTCTCATTAACATTAATACTTACGCTGATATCTAATACCCGTAATGAATATTCCTTTTCCATATCTGCTACAAACTGAGGCTCCCAACACTCACGTATGCTAGTTCTCGAATCTATAATTCTTTGATCGCCACCCGAGGTTTTTTGTAGGGTTTTTTCAAAACTAGTTAAAATATCACAACAATAAACTGTAATAATATTATCATAGACTTTCACACTAGCCCCTGCAGGCCCTTTTCCAATTAGTTGTTTATGGCAACGAATAAGTCTCTTAGTTAACTCTTTTTCCATAAAAGTCTTTGATTTGTCGTCCATATTGATTCCCCCACGGTCTTTCTTATCGACCACCCTTTTTGCGACTTCTACTTGCTTCTTATTTATAGTTTTATCTTTTTTATAACATTCGTTACAAATATTAGGATTTTGATTCTCGCTATCACTAGGCATGACAGCTTCATTACTACAGTATTTGCATTTCATATTGTTTATTCCCTCCATCCCTATCTTAAGCAATTGCAACATAACTGCTTAAAATAAAAGAAGCATACACCTTTTTACTAACAAAGTCGGTGTGTGCTTAACATCTCCTTGGACATTAAAACCCAGTCCCATACAGATCAAGGAGAATATCTATTTAAATACCTCCCCAAAAAATAGACTATTTTATTTAATATACCTCAAATAGAGCTATCGGTCGTCTAATGTTGTTTCAGAAATAATCATAACAAACAGGGTTTTATATATTATTTTATTGTATTTCCTTTGTGTTTTCAATAGAATTCTCCAAAAAAGGGAAAAATAAAAAAATGGAAAAATAAAACCGTTAAGTGTAAAATCTATTTAAACTAGAATATAGAATTTATGAGATTAGATTGTGAAAAATTTTGTTTTAATGAAGGAATTTTGAAACAAACGCAGAAGTATATTTATATATAGTAAACATGATGTTTACATAGCGCACGTAAAACCAAGTATTTATTACAAAATAGTTTATTAATAAAATAATTAAGGAGTGTTACAAATGGCTAAAAAGAAAAGTGTTATTGATTTAATCAACATGAAAAAGAACAAAGAACAGGTTGCATGGATTACTGCATATGATTTCCCAACCGCATCTTTTGCTGAACAAGCTGGTATGGATATGCTTTTAGTAGGTGATTCCCTTGGAATGGTTGTGCTAGGTTACAAGAGCACAATTCCCGTAACCATGGAAGATTGCATCTCTCATTCTCAAGCAGTAAGAAGAGGTGCACCTAATACTTGGATAATTGGTGACATGCCATTTATGTCTTATCAAACTACTGATGCAGAAGCAGTTTATAATGCAGGTCGTTTTCACAAGGAAGCAGATGTCGATTGTATTAAACTTGAGGGTGGAGTTAGAATAGCTAGTAGAATTAGAGCAATAACAGATGCTGGAATGCTTGTAATAGGCCATATTGGTCTAACACCACAAAGTTCAGGTCAACTAGGTGGTCATAAAGCACAGGGAAGAAAAATCGAAAATGCTAGAGCCTTAATTGAAGATGCCTTAGCTGTTCAAGAAGCAGGTGCATTCGCAGTACTAGTAGAAGCGGTTCCACCTGAAGTAACAGCTTTCTTAGCAGAAAAACTAACAATACCAGTATATTCAATAGGTGCAGGCCCATGCGATGGTCAACTTTTAATTAGTGCTGACATGGTTGGTAAATTCCAAGCTTTTACTCCTAAGTTTGTTAAAAAATATGCTAATGTTGCTGAAGTTGAAACAAATGCATATAAAGAATATATTAAAGATGTAAAAGAAGGTATATTCCCAACTGATGACTATGTATATCACATAATTGATCCAATTGAAGAATTTGAAAAACTCTTTAAAGAATATAAGTAAGCTATTATCGTAAAAAGGCTTCTCTTAATGAGAGGCCTTTTTCATTACTAAACTTTCATATGTTTCAAGCAAGGAATCTGCGTCATATAATTCTTATGGCAAGTTCTGAGCATTCTGGAAGACAGTAACCACATAATAGGCATTTTGTGTGGTTCACCTCAACTGAGTGCTCACCTAATGTTAATGCATTGTTAGGACACACTTTTAGACAAGCACCGCATTTCTTGCAAAAAAACTCCGTTATGAGTAATTTTTTTGTGCTCATGTTTGGCAACATACTTTCTTCAATCACTTCATTATTAAACACTTTTAAATTCAATTCTAGTTCTTTTTCCGAAACCATACCAATGGCTATTGAGTCAATACTCCTAATGCCACGAACATATGCTATAGCATCTATTAAATCTCCAATTAAGTATCCTCCTACTAAAACCTTCATAGCATAAGTTCCTTTTCCATTGTTATGTGCTTTTTCAATGGCTCTTAACATGTCTTCTTTAGTCCCATCAAGTATTCCTCTGCCAGTTTTATTTATCAAAGGAAAAACTACATCTATCTCTTTTATTTCAGATGCCTTTTTAACCACTTTAACATTATGGGTAGATATGCCTATCGCTCTTATATAACCCTTTTTCTTGTAGTCAATAAGGCATTCTAGTGCCTCGCTTCTTTCTTCAAAAACATCCAAAGAAGCACGTGCTGCATGTAACTTAAAAATATCAATATACTCTCTGTTTAAGGCTTGTAAAGACTTCTCTATGGAATTCTTCATCCCTGAATAGTCTTTTGCTAGGGATTTGATTGCAATTACAGGGAGTCCATTATAGCGATCAAAAGCATACCTAATATACTCATAAGTTTGGTATTGTTCTGCAGTATCTATGAAATTTATACCTCTTTCCAATGATTTTAGTATTAAACTGCCGCCATCCTCAATTGACAAATTAGATTGAAGAGGCCCAATAGTCAGAGCACCAAAACACAATTCAGAAACCTTAATTCCAGTATTACCAAGCACTTTATATTCCATAATACTTCACCTCCTAACAAAAAATCTGTGCTTTAAAAGGTAGAAATACCACTCCACTCTTGAAATCTATATAAAAACTGGTTGAATATGGAGTCGTCTTCATAAACATTATAATCAAGAGTATATATTCCATCTTCATTTGACCAAAGTCTTTGAAAATAATTACTAGCTTGCTGCATTATTTCAGAATCAGGGCTTCCAATCACCTTAATATTAGTTTCTAAATTAAAGTCAGCAATATTTCTTTTGGTTAGATTGGCAGAGCCACCTAATAAAATTGTCTCCGTATTTTTTTCAATCATCACTAACTTTGTATGATACTGTTCACCATTTGTGTTATACCACTTAATCTTGATTGCATTGTTTGTATTCTTCTTTAATTCATGGGCAACGGGCCTGTTTGGAATACCATTCTTTTCTCTTCCAAAAGCATCCTTATTTGCATCCAGGATTATTTTAATCTCCACCTTGCGTTCCGAGGCTTTGATTAGTTCTTTGACAACATCACGATCCGAAAGGTAGAATGCACCAATGTTTATTTTATTTGTTGCTTCAGTTTCTCTTATATCTTTTAGTAAATGTTGCTTTATTTTTCCTTCTGTTAATACCTGAACACTATAACCAGAGTCATCTGGTAGTTGCTCCAAAGCAGCATCTTTTATGGATAATGCTTCAAAGAGATCAGTATTAGCACCAGATATATCAGCAACTGCTCTTTCTGTCTCAATTAAATCATTTACCACTTCTCCTTTTACTACAAAAGCAATATTTGAGTGGTACGCACTTGCATCATGTGGATTTTCAGAAGTAACAAGTGCTTCTTTTTCGGTAATTACCACTTTTCGATGGTTAGCTTTAAAATTCATTAGTTCAAGATAGGAGCGTATTGTAACAACAGGTGAATCGGGACTAAATGGATTAGGGAGCCAGCCATTCTCGGATGTACCAAACCATTGGATCATGGTTCGCCATAAACCTGAGTAGCTTGGATTTGAATCCCGCATAATTGTCATGTCAGTATAAACTAATTGGATGCCTTCTTGTTCTAAGTGAATTAAATGCTCAGGAGAATAAGATCCATAGAAAGTATTAATTCGATCAGTTATCACAATAATTTCAATAGTAGGGTCTTGCTGCTTTTTTCGTATTAAAGAATCTGCTAAATAACCTGAGACAGCTGGATATTTAACTGTACGTTCATATTCGTCATTGAACAGGAACATATCTAGAATAATGAAGTCCTCGGAATCATCAATCATAGCAAGTATACGTTCAAATATTACTTGTTCCATAACAGTATCGCCATCTCTTTGGTATGTTAAATCGAATAGAAACTCAACTTGTCCCCTGCGTAGCTCCCCTTCAAACGATACTCCTTCAGGTGAGGCTTTTAAATATCCATACATTGAATTTATAATAATCAGCATAATTATTAAACCTACTACACAAAAAATAATTCGCTTTTTTGACCAAGAAATTTCATGCCTAGTATTTCTAGATGGATTCAGCATTCCGCAACTCCTTTTCAGATAATTACATACAGTATCTAATACACCTATATTCTAACACGAGAACAAGATGATAGTAACATTTATTCATATCCAACTATAAAGCAACTTAAGAGTTGACCGGTGTGAATCAACCTCATTCTGAAATAAGTAATAGTTCTCAACATGAAAAACCACAGCGTTTCAACAAATAATGCAAAGAGACGCTGTGGCTACTTTATTATTTAATTAAAAGCTATGATCTTCGTCTAAAAATTAATACTGTATAGTGATTTTTAAAGTAATACCTCAATTTCACTTTTCTCTCTTAACCCTGCTATAAATTCTTGTGTAACCTGCTGTTGCTCTGCTTGTTCCTTCTGCTGTATAATAGCGGCTACAATTTGCGCTTCTGCTTCTTCTAAGGAAGGAATTTCAATCCCTTGTGCTTCTGCCATTTGCATTTGTTGTTCATAAAAACCTTCAATTTCTTCATCAGAAATTTCATCTTCAGAGATAGTGGTGCTTGGAGCTACTTCAGCAACTAGAGCTTCCATTATCATATCTTCCTTTATCCGGTCAGCTAATTCTTCTATTTCCAGGCCTTCTGCAGCTAGTGCTTCTTCAAATTTAGCATCATCTTCAAATTGTGATTTTATTTGATCTATACTTTCATCTACCTCAGATTGAGATACTTCAATACCTCTACTCTCGCTTTCTTGTAAAACAAGAGTTTTATTGATCAAAGTTTCAAGTGCTTGATTCTGCAACTCAGCTAATAACTCTTCATCTTCTTCCACATCTATCCCGTATTGCATTTGAACCATTTCCTTCAACTCTGATAGTTGTATCTCATAAGAATCCTCAAGAATGCTTTCACCATTGACAATAGCTACATGATTTTTTTGTTCAGTTTCATTTGTTCCCTGTTCATTACATCCTGTTACTACAACTAATAAAACTACTAGAATAAGTAGCACTTTTAGGATTCTAAAGATTTTATTGGATTTAATTTTAATCTACCCCCAGTTGATATTAGTTTATTTTGCTTTTCTGCTATTGAATCTTGTCTAGTACTAGATTTCATAGTTAGGATACTAATATATTTATATTCACTTAAGCAAGTAACCTTCTTGATTAGAAATCGTGCAGTATTAGGCTAACATATTAAGCCTCTACTGTAAACCATAATGCTGAACTAATATTTTCCTGTTAGTTACCTATAACATCTCATGCTCATGTTATTCATTTGGTAACTTATTATTGAGAAATGTAATAATTTTAGCCAAAAATACCCATACTAAAGTATGCTTAATAGAAGACCGAAATGGAGGAATTATGGTGAAAGATAGAGTTACAGCAGGTTTCATTAGCGGTATAATTGCAGGAATTGCAATGAATATAGTAGATTGGATAGGGTTTATTATTGGATTTCATGAGGAGCGTTTATTAGATTGGGCTGCTATCGCCATTTATGGACACCTACCCAATACCTTAGCAGAAATAATTTTTGCTCAAATGGGTCAACTATTTTTTGCAGGATTCTTAGGCTTCATATTATCTGTTATATTGCTTAAATTGACGAGTGGAAATTATTTAATAAAAGGGTTGCTATTTGGATTGATAGCTTGGTTTGCTTTATACGCCATTTCCATTGCTATAAGACTTCCAAGCCTTGAACAACATACTCTTAATACCACAATATCCCATTTCATTTCTTCATCTGTTTATGGCTTACTATTGACTTTCACTTTGAATTGGTTTGATAAAGCAAGCTTTAAAGTTTAACACATTATCAATAAGTAATGTTTTTTAATAATAATTCCTCCTTAATTCTTGTGTTTGTTCTAAGACGATTTATACTCCCCTTCAGCACCTTTGTTAACAATGGAGAAAAAACTTAAGATATCGCCATGTTAAGAATTTACTTTGTAATAAAATATATAGCGCTTTGGGAAACTATTATGGATTAACAAGGAGGGTACTATTATTATCATTGGCAATTGGCAACTGGATAAAGAATGTAGTTCGTTCAGGGTATGATTCGACCCATATCTTCCCTCTATGCTCTAATACAACCTTTTGAACAAATGCAAGCCCAAGCCCTGTGCCTCCATCTTTTTTAGTAAAGAATTTAGTGAAGATTTCTTTCTGGATTTCAGGGGGAATAGCTACTCCTGTATTTGCCATGTCTATTAAAACACTATTTTCTTTAGTGGAAACATTTATGGATATACGACCCCCAGGTGGCGTTGCTTGAATTGCGTTGGATATTATATTGATTACTACTTGTTTTAAACTAACTTCATCACCCATAATACTGGGCAAGTCTTCTTCAAAATAATAATTCAATTTAATACCCTTTGTTAGTTCGAGGTTATCATATATCTCTAAAACGTCATTAATTATATCGTCTATAAATAACCTTTCATGTTTAGTATTTGGATTTTTAGCTAGGATTAAGTATTTCTTTAGAATTTGCTCAATGAGATTAGATGATTTTATTATTGTCTCAAAGTATTCAACATTTTTAACAATATCTTGTTTCTTTTTTCCCATTTGTGCTGACATTGCTATAATTGCCAATGGATTTCGAATATCATGGCTAACTGTCATAATCATGTCTCCAAATGCAGCCATTCTTGATGAAATAGATAGTTCTTTAATTAATTCCCTAATCTGTACTACCTGAGAATGATATTTTCTGACTAAAGGATGAAATTCTATTGGTAAACTATTCATAGTATTAGTTAACCCAAGATTATCAGATGGATTATTCCCAAAAGCTTCAATATTCTTGGAAAATATCATCATGTATTTTTTAATTTTAAGCGATATGAATAGAGCCACCATTATAGATAAGAGCATTGCTAAAGCAGTTAAAGCTAGGAAGAGTGGAACAGTACTATACACTTTGTGAAGATAATTGTTGTAAGGAATATTAGTCCAAATATGTCCTATGGGTTCACCTTCCCAATAAACTGGCTTTGCATAACGCACTACCTGTCCACGGACTACTGTGCCAATCTCCCTTTGAATTTTTCCTTGTGTATATAGCTTAGTGGAAGGATGATTTGAGTCCAGCTTATATCCTAGTGGAAGGTCATCCCGTTGCATATTTATGGCAATAACTCCAAGTTCCTTTGAATAATAACCAATACACAACTCTTGTTCATTTTCAGCATAATGCGTAAATTCTGGCTCAAGTTTTTGGTTTATTGTCATGATTTTTTGCTCTTGGGTTAGTTGCTGATTATTTTCTACCTCAATAATAAATCCAATATTTTTAGAGAGCTCTTTTTCAGCTTCTAAAGAGACATCTTCTAATAAATCCAAGGTTTGGCTAAGGATGCTCTCTGATTCTCTTAAAATCATCAAGTATCCAAATAGGCAAATAAATATAAATAAAGCTATAAATACAATTACTCCTACACGTGTTGATAAGCTCATTTTCTTAAAAAACATTTTAATACTCACGAACTGCTACCCCCTATTATTTTATATTAAAAGAGAAATCGAATAGTCTAGTTCATCAAGAGAAATGGGCTTTTCTAATACTATTTTTGCCATGTTTAGTGTTTCCTGTTTTGCCCTTTCCTTTGAGCCTGTGATAAGTATAACAGGTACATCTGCTATTTCCGGTATTCCACACTTCAGTTCCATAATTTCGTGTCCTGATAATGTAGGCATATACAGGTCTAATAGAATAAGAGAAGGCTTTAAGACAGATAGTTCATAGATGTTTGATATTCCTTCTAAACCTATAACTGTATATTTACTTTCCATATCTAAAAAATCGCATAGTAACATTAAAAGCTCTTTGTTGTCATCAATAATGACGATTCTAGGTTTTTGCAAGTTCATAACACCTCCATAACTCCCTTTACCTGGATAATCATAACATCACGATAAAAAGAAGTTTGTCATATTGTGTCATGATTTATTAATTCTTAAGAAAAAGTATTCTTTTAATTAACTCTATGTCAGAAAAGATAAAAATAAGAATAATTATCTCCAAAGTATTCCAAATAAGTCTAGTTTCTGGTGCATTATAAAAAGGAGTGCATATGCACCCCTTTAATAATTCTCTACTGGCTCTGTTGCACAAACTGTGCATTAAGCTTAAAAAAATAGAAAGTAAATTATATTTATATTCAAACATATTAGCAAACATGTTTTCACCTCCAATATACCTATGATTGCATTTTGGTGATTTATAATATATGTTGGTATATTTTTATAATGTGGCGTAATAGATAGTGGATTTCACAGTAGAATTTAAGAAAAACAGCTTTAATTCATCTATTGATGTATATGGAATTTTGGAGTTAGAAAAACTATTAAAAAACCCTAGGAGTGAAAAACCTTTGAGTATCTCCATATTAAAAAATAATCCAGCAGGGACAACACAGATAGATACTGAAGAGGCTTTTAATATTTGGAACCTATTGAGAGCTAGATATAGCAGCATAGAAACGTATCATATGATGAACAATTTTGTGCATGACAAAGAATTGAGCGTGCTACTTAAAGCTCATTTACACAATTTTAATCATCAAGTAAGAACATTGGAAGATAGAGCTGAGAAATTTAATATAAGAGCACCTAACAGACCTCCCAGGACAATAAAAGTATCCACACAGTTAAATGAAATGACTGATGAGC
This sequence comes from Desulfitibacter sp. BRH_c19, assembly GCA_001515945.1. Lineage (NCBI taxonomy): Bacteria > Bacillati > Bacillota > Clostridia > Neomoorellales > Desulfitibacteraceae > Desulfitibacter > Desulfitibacter sp. BRH_c19. Next base: position 119,626 of record LOER01000004.1, on the reverse strand, counting down.
TTATTTTTAGAAAACTATTTCATGATTTATTAGCAGAACTATTTTCTTTGAGCCGCTCAATAATATCTTCAATAACCAACGACAACTTGAGAGGAACTTTCAGGAAATTTTTAACAAGCCATTTGAATGATTACCATAAACTTGTCCTGTTAGGTAAAAATAAGGGCTGGAAAGATATTATGCCTTCATATAAAACTACAAAACCTGTTAAAGAGGAAAAAATTTCAGTAGTAGAAGCCAACCATATCTGGAACCATGTTAGTTTAAGGTATCACCAGCTCAAATTCAATAATAGAAATTTAAATAGATAATTATACCATCGTGTTATAAAAACTTATTGTGGGAGGCAAATATTTTATATGGATAGATTTTTAAGAGGATTAATAGCAGGAATTATTGGTGGAATAGCAATGAATTTATGGACTCTAATAGCTGTAGGCATTTTTAACTGGCAAATAATTCGGTTTATTGATTGGGCAGCTGTAATTTTATATGGTCAATTCGCCACTAGTCATGCAGAGGGTTTTTTCGCGTTAGTAATGCAAATTTTATGGTCTGGAACATTAGGGGTCATTTTCGCATTTTTAATACCCCATATAACATCTAGTAGATATTTAATTAAAGGAGCAGTATTTGGATTACTAGTTGGATTTATTACTTATGCCATACCTACCATTCTTCAAATGCCTATACTAAAAGAACCTTCGTTTATTACTGTAGTATCTAATCATATGGGTGGTGCCATCTGGGGTTTAACAACGGCTCAAACACTTCGATGGCTTGATGAAATACCAAGGGTAAGAATATAATTAGTAGCATATTTTTAATATAAATAAAAAGCTTATTTACATTGAGGACACTTCTTGTAAAGAAGGTTTCCTGAGTCAATTCTTCAGACAAATCAGCATCATGAGTCATGCAGAACAGGTACTTGCAAACCGTTTGAAAATAATCATTATAAAGCTTTTCCATATCCTGCACTCAATCACCCTCCTACTAATAAGTGTTTGTAAAACCCGATTCGTTACAAAAAAATAGATATTATAGAGAATATGCAGCTTTATTTTCATTAACAATAGAATTATTAATAACTACTAGGTAATACTAAGCTTAAATATTTTTATTCAAGAGGTTATGTAATTAAAGATATTTATCTTATTAAAATAGTAGGTGAACATTAATGTTTAAGGTAAGAGATTCTATTGTTGCTGGAGTTCTAGCAGGATGGATGGGGAATCTTGTCAAAGAGGCACTTACTTGGTCATTTTACTTTATGGGATGGGTTAGATATACATTTGTCCATATTGCTGCTGGCTTTTATTATTCCAAAGAAAACTTAGATGCTCCCCTCAGTCTCGTAACGGGTGCTATAACCGACTGGACAATAGCAGGGACTTTTGGAGTGATACTCTTTTACCTCCTGCGCTATACTGGTTCAGACTATGCTGTCTTTAAAGGAATAGCGTTAGGTTCATTAGTATATGTGATTACATTCGGAATCGGAATGGCACTGGATATTACCAGGGCTTCACTATTAACGCCCTTGCCAGACTTTCTTTTGCTTATGTCGCATCTTTCCATAGGGCTTGTTTCTGGCTGGGCTCTGGGAAAGTATTTTAGCCACATCATATCCTCGAAACCACAGAAAAAGGCTGAAACCCTAGAACGAATCGATATTCTGAGACCCAAAATTTTTAATAGTACTATAGCTCCTAAAAAACCTAAAAAGATTATTTCTGTCCGTTCCCAAAACAAAAAGAAATAACCTCCAAATCATACAGACTAGGTAATCGAATAATCCATGGGGGAAGTCGGAAGGTAGCAGTCTGTGATTTACCGTACTCTTCAGTTGCTGAAATATCGCAAGATCAGCTTTTGATACTAATGGCATTATATTATCTTCTTTACATTAGTAAAACTAGAGGCTGAATAGTATCCTTTATCGGCAATGGCCGTAATGATGTCAACACCCAATTCAGCTTTCGCTTGAGATGTAATATTCTGAAACTGCTTCTTATTTCAAGTTGTTTTTGATACGAAAAATATCTTTAAACTGCAATTTCTCAAGTAGTTATTAGGTAAGAAGAAGGATAGATGGTAATGTTAATTGCCCACTCTCTATGGGAGGCTCCATCATACTGAATAATTTACTAATAATAAGAAATCCTAAATATAAGCCATAACCTGTCCAAAGAAGTAGTAATATCTGCTTATTAATGTCAGTAATGCAGTAGTAAAACATTTTAAACATGATTCCAACTTTATGATATAGACTGTTGTTTACAAATGTTAAGGAAAATACCAGCAGATTATCAAACGCTAATATGGTGGTAACGAAAATGCCCTGGTAAAATAGTAAACCGTGAAATCTATTTTCAGAAGCAGAAAACAAAATCCGACAAAATAACTAAGAAGTAAGGGAGATTTCTTAATGACTATAAAAGACAGAGTTACGAGAGGGATGATCGCAGGTTTTGTTGCCGGTGTTGTAACAAAAGTTTATGATTTATTGGCTTTTTACTTTGGTATTTCTACACTTCGCTGGCTGGATTTTGCTGGCATAATGATGTATGGGGAACTACCAGTATTTTTGTCATATCAGATTTTTGCCACATTGGGCACATTATTTTTCCATGCTCTGTTAGGAATAGTATTCGTTATATTAATACAAAGACTTCTCACGAGTAATAATATGCTTCTAAAAGGTTGGTTCTTTGGTGTATCATTATGGTTTATAATTTTAGCTGTGTTTCATTTATTTAAAGTACCGGAACTGAACTTTGTACCTCTAAAAACAACTGTGTCCAGCTTTGTGGGTGCGTCAATCTGGGGACTGACAATGGCTAAGATTGTCCATTGGCTTGATAATAAAATAAAAACAGTAAGCCCCTAGAAAAAGCACCTGGGTCCACATTCAACTCATGTGGTTGCCTTGCAAGATTATCATAGCCTCCTCCTAAATGGGAATAAAGAAAATAGATGACTTGGGTTGCTACATCTAACCACAATGCGTTTTCTCGACTGGTCAGCAGTAATGTTATACGGAACATTGCCAAAAACTCTTGGGGAAGAATTTTATACATTATTACAATTGATGTGGTCTGGTGCTCTTGGCTGGTTAGATAGTAGTTATAAGACAGTTTCCTGAATTTAGGAACAAGAACTTTTACATTATAATCCAATAATGCTATTTCATCTAAACGCAGAGACATATACAATAAGGTATCACAAACATTTATAGTTTTAAAGTGTTCCCATATTAAGATGATTAATTAATAATCACCTACTACTTAAACTGTAAATCAACAAATAAATTTTATTTAATCACCCTGGTTAAACAATTTCTGTTTTGTTTTCCAATAACTTTAAAGAATAAGCCATGGCTAAGCCAAATATAAGCGCCCCAACAAATGTAGTAATCTGAGAAATAACTGGTATTCCAGCAAATAATGGTAGATTAACCATAGATCCTACTGCTAAAGTCCAAAACCATAATCCAGCACTATATCCAATTGCCTTATAATAATAGAAGTTGCTGGAAGTCATTGAAATTATATATGAAAATAACAACCCAAACATCATCCCCAAAGTTAGATGAACAACCAACCCTGTAATAAATGATAGTGTTCCACTTGTTGCAGTCCTGAAAGCAATTACTTTTGCAAAATCTATAAAAGCCCTATCTGTTAATCCAATCCCTTTTACAGTTAAACCATAAATATCTTGTGTAATAGCACCTAATATACCTGCTATAGCTCCTGCTGTGGCTCTATCACTTTTCATTTATATATTACCTGCCTTAAATTAGAATAATAATATTATTCCCAGTCCATGGTATAATTACTCTAATTCTAGTTAGGTTTAATGGTCACATTTCTTTATAATTATGTGATGGAGGATATCTCTCTACAGTTTTCCATTTTTTGATTGCTCCATCTTGTATAAAGCAGCGTTAAACATTAGTAAATAGCACAATAAATGGATTTCGGTAGAAATTTCCTTATGATCTAAATGGACGAGTCTTAATAAAAATGGTTATTAGAAAAGGTATACTGCTCTTTTCTAATAACCATTAAATAATAATCTAAATTAATTCTAGTCTTGTAGAAATACTTCATGGAATAGCTACAAAGCACTTTCACTTACTGACATTATCTTAATTTTATTGCAACTACTGACAAACCTTATTGCAGCCGTCAACAACTTTATTATTACTGAACATCATCCAGCCCTGGAAAGACTTTATTTATTCTACTGTCACTGATTTTGCTAAATTTCTTGGCATATCGACGTCGCTGCCTCTGGCTATTGCTGTGTAATATGCCAGTAGCTGAAGTGGTACTACTGTTAGTACTGGTGCTATGATGGGAAGTGTTTTTGGGATGTAGATTACCCTTTCTGCTGATTTTTCAATTTCAGTATTTCCTTCAAAGGTTAAAGCTGTGACCTTTGCACCTCGTGCCTGAACTTCCTGGATGTTGCTTAGCATTTTGTCAAATAGAGCATTCTGGGTTGCTAGAGCCACTACTGGAGTTCCGTCTTCAATTAAAGCTATGGTGCCGTGTTTCATTTCACCTGCAGCTAGTGCTTCAGCATGAATATATGAAATTTCTTTAAGCTTTAACTGACCTTCTTGGGCTACATTGTAGTCAATGCCTCTGCCTAGGAAGTATACATCATCCCAATTAGAAATTTCTTTTGCCCACTCCTTAATAGCATCTTCACACTTGAGTACTTCCTGGATTTGTTCAGAAAGCTTGGTAAGAGTATAAACTCCTTGAGCTATTTCAACGTCGGCCAATGTACCTACCTTATCAGCTATATCATAAGCTAATAAATACATAGCTATTAATTGAGTTACATAGGCTTTTGTAGATGCTACTGCAATTTCAGGTCCTGCCAATGTATATAAAACCTGATCGGCTTCTCTAGAAATGGAGCTTCCATTAACATTTGTAATTGCTAGAACTCTAGCACCTTTTTGTTTTCCTTCTCTTAAGGCTGCTAGTGTATCTGCAGTTTCACCTGATTGGCTAATTACTATCATTAATGTCTTTTCATCTACTAAGGGGTCCCTGTAGCGGAATTCACTAGCAATATCCCACATTACAGGTATCCTTGTTAATTTTTCAATAACATTTTTTCCTACTAAACCAGCATAGGATGCAGTTCCACAGGCCACAATTGCAATATTCTTAATGCCTTTTAGATATTCCTGTGAAAGTGAGATCTCACTTAGGTTTACTTTACCTGCACATGCATCTATTCTTCCTGATAATGTCTTACGTACTGCCTCTGGCTGCTCATGGATTTCCTTTAACATGAAGTGGCTATATCCACCCTTTTCAGCTGCTTCGGCATCCCAATCTATATATGTTTCAACTTTATCTGCCTTACTACCATTAGCGCTAAAAACCTCTACTTCAGTATGAGAAATCCTAGCAATTTCTCCATCATCTAAGATATATATCCTTCTTGTATGGTTTAATATTGCAGGAATATCAGAAGCAAAAAAGTTCTCTCCTTCTCCTAAGCCTACAATCAAAGGGCTATCTTTACGTGCTGCAAAAATCTCTCCCGGGTAATCCTTACATAGTACAACCATTGCATAAGAGCCTTCAATTTTTGCAGCTGCCATCTTAATTGCACTTAATAAATCCTTAGTTTCACTATAGAACTCTTCAATGATGTGAGGCAAAACTTCAGTATCAGTCTCAGAAACAAACCTATGACCTTTTTCCTGAAGCCATTCCTTTAGTGATTGATAATTTTCTATGATACCATTATGAACTACTGCTAGTTTACCACTACAGTCCTTATGAGGATGGGAGTTTGTATCAGAAGGTTTTCCGTGGGTAGCCCAACGTGTATGGCCAATTCCAATATTGCATCCATTAAGACTACCATTTATCTTTTCTTCTAAAACCTTCATTTTACCCTTTGTTTTTACAACCTCCAACACGCTATTCTCCAGAACTGCCAAACCAGCAGAGTCATATCCCCTGTACTCTAGCTTTTTTAGACCTTCCACTAGAATAGGAACTGCTTTCGCTTTACCAATATAACCAACTATTCCACACATTTATCCTAATCACTCCTTAGAAGTATTAGGAGCTATACCACCAGATATCTTTTGTCCCGCAAATTGCTTTGCGGTTTTGAAATACCTTGTCGGTTGTGGCAATACCGGAGGGAATCCGCCGAAAGCTCGATTAACCCTCTCCTCGTCAACCGATTAAATAATCGGTCCTGGCGCTTTGATCATAACCAACCCAATCATCTATTAAAGCTTTTCATCCAATTTTGTGGCTAAAGCCGCTAGTTCTTGTGCCATTTTGCTTATGGTATCTTTGTCAGGTCCTTCTACCATCACTCTAACTAAAGGTTCTGTACCTGAAGGTCTTACCAAAACCCTCCCTTCACCTTTAAGTTTTTGTTCAACTTCTTCAATACTCTTTAGGAATAATGGATTAGACATAACCTTATCCTTACTTTTTATCTTGGCATTTATAAGGACTTGTGGAAATACATCCATTTGAGCTGCTAGCTCTGATAAGGGTTTGCCCGTGTCTACCATAACCTGAAGCAATTGAAGTGCTGTGACGAGCCCATCACCTGTAGTGTTGTGATCTAAAAAGATAATATGTCCTGACTGTTCTCCACCAAGGTTGCAACCTGTATCTATCATCTTTTCAAGAACATAACGGTCGCCTACCTTAGTTTGATGAACTGTGATACCTGCCTTTTTTAAGGCTAGATGTAAGCCGATATTACTCATTACAGTTACCACTAAAGAATTATCTTTTAATAATCCCTTTTGCTTTAAGTATAGACCACAGGCAACCATAATCTGATCACCGTCAACTATATTACCTTTTTCATCAACTGCAATCATCCTATCGGCATCACCATCATGGGCTATTCCTATGTTTGCACAATGCTTTAAAACTACACTCTGTAATTGTTTTGGATGAGTTGAACCGCAATCTTGATTAATATTACTTCCATTGGGTTGATTGTTAATAGCAATCACCTCGGCCCCAAGCTCCTTTAAGGCCTGAGGTGCTGCCTGATAGGCTGCACCATTAGCACAGTCTACTACTACTTTAACACCATGCAAATTAGTGTCAATGGTATTTTTTGCAAAGCTAATATATTTTTCACATGAATCCTCTAAAGCCTTTACTGAACCAAGATTTGTTCCGGTTGGGAAGGGCATTTTATCCTCACCTAAAGCAAGCTTTTCAATTTCTTCTTCTATAGCATCTGAAAGCTTATATCCTGTGGATGAAAAGAACTTTATACCATTGTCTTCTACTGGATTATGGGAGGCGGATATCACAGCTCCAGCACTAGCATTTAGCTGCCTTATAAGGTAGGATACTCCAGGAGTAGGGATAATGCCAGCTTTTATTACATCTCCACCTACAGAGCAAATTCCTGCTACTAGGGCACCCTCAAGCATATGTCCAGATATTCTAGTATCCTGGCCTATTACAATCAGGGGCTTTTTATTAGCTGTTTCTTTTGAAAGAATATGAGCTCCTGCCCTACCTAATTTATATGCTAGCTCTGCAGTTAATTCTTTATTGGCTATTCCTCGTACTCCATCTGTTCCAAATAATTTAGCCATCTCTAGCCCTCCAGTACTTCAATCAAATTTGCTGGTACTGTATCTTTTGGTAATCCATATGTCTCAATAATTGACTGGGCAACTCTAACTCCGTCTACTGCCGCACTTATAATTCCTCCAGCATATCCTGCCCCTTCACCTGTTGGATATAATCCATCAATGTCAAGTGCTTGAAATTTATCATCTCTTGGTATTCTAAGTGGTGCAGATGTTCTTGTTTCTACACCTGTGAGAATCCCTTTATTAGTTCCAAAACCCCATATTTTCTTATTAAAATCCTGTAATGCCTCGCCAAGAACTTCACCAATTTCTTTAGGTAAACAATCTCTGAGGTTTGCCTCTTTAACTCCAGGCCTATATGTAGCTTGGTTTAACCTAGATGGAGTTTCTTTTATGGTGTCATTTATAAAATCATCTACTGTCTGGACAGGAGCTGTAAAGCTACCTCCACCTAACTGGAAAGCTTTTTTCTCCAACTTTCTCTGAAACTTCATGCCAGATAGGGGATCCGTATAATCATAGTCTTTTTCACCAACAGAAACAACTACAGCTGAGTTAGACGTACCAGATGATCTATCATGATAGCTCATGCCATTTACAGCAAGCGTACCTGGCTCTGAGCTTGCTCCAATAACATATCCACCTGGACACATACAAAAACTATAGGCTGCTCTATTTAGCTCAGTATTTCTATAAGTAAGATGGTAATCAGCAGCACCAAGTCTGGGGTTTCCTGCCCATTGCCCATATTGAGCACAGTCTATCATATGCTGAGGATGCTCGACTCGTAACCCTACTGCAAAAGGTTTTGCTTCTAGATTTACTCCTTGTGTTTTCCATAAAACCTCATAAGTATCTCTAGCGCTGTGGCCAGTTGCAATAATACATCTAGATACAGGAAATTCATGCTTTTGGTTTATTACAACAGCCTCTAGGACTCCATTTTTTATAATAAAGTCTGTAGCCTTGGCTTGAAAGAAAACCTTACCGCCTAAGCTAATTATTTCTTTTCTTATGTTTGCAACAATATTTCTAAGCTTGTCAGTTCCAAGGTGGGGTTTTGCCTGGTACATAACCTCCTCGGGGGCTCCAGCTTCTGCTAATACTTCTAAAATTAGCTTAACTCTTTTGTCCTTAACCCTTGTGGTCAATTTGCCATCACTAAAGGTACCTGCTCCTCCTTCACCAAACTGAACATTTGATTCAGTATCTAATTCTCCTTCATCCCAAAACCTTGCAACATCCTTCTGGCGGGCAAAGACACTTTTTCCTCTTTCTATAACAATGGGATTATATCCCCACTTTGCCAGGAGCCAAGCGGCAAAAAGACCGGAAGGGCCGGTCCCAATGACTAGGGGTGGGTACTTTAGATACCCGTCTCCTCTTTGAATATTTAAACTTTCATCTTCCTGGTCAATAATACTACTTTTAGGTGGAAGAACTGTTTTAATCTGATTTAGCACATCCTCTAAAACAAGTACAACAGTATATACGAAAGCAATTTCCTTTTTCCGTCTCGCGTCTAAGGATTGTCTTTCGATCCACCAACTTTTTACCATGTCATTTGATATCTTTAGTTTTTCACAGGCAAGTTTTTTTAGTATTTCTGTATCCTCATCAATTCCTATTCGTAACTCAGATATCCTAATTTTCATCTACAACCTCCACTATAACTTGAACCGTATTCTCATTTAGACCTTCTATTCCTTCAGGCAATTCTATTTCAATCTCAAAGCTAGTACTCTCTTCAAGCTCACTAATGTCTAATTCAAGTGTTAAATACCCCATATCATTTATTATATCCCTTTGTCCATAAATTCTTACAGTAGCTGGATTAACTAATACCTTGTCTACTTCTATTCCAGGTTGAAGTTCCCCAATAAGATCAATTATTATGGGAACTGTCCTGTTAGGTATGTCTTCTACAACTGGTATTAATACATCAACATTCCTAGGAACAACCTCAAGCCAATCCAAGATAAGATTACCAGATTTATCTTCAACTAAAACTGGCAGGGATTGAACATAGTTCATGGAAATATTATTAAAACTTGCATTAACATATACTCTCCCTATATTTTCTAGATGATTTTCTGGGCCTTTTACGATTACTTGGGAGGGAGTTAATTTAGGAGTTTCCAAGAGATATCCTGAAGCAGCTTCACCACTTATTGCCAACTCTACTGGTAGTTGTATAGTACTAACCTGATCAACTTGAACCTGTACCCATGAGGGTTGAACACTAACTATTCTTACCCCTGCTGGGAATTCTGTAGCTACTTGGACAGACCTAATACCTGCACCAATTTCTTCAAGAGAAATATGTGCTCTGAAATCCCTAGAGCTAATCTTATCTACAACATTTGATTTCCCTTGAAAACGAATGTTAACAGTATTAGGTTTTTCTGCAATTACTAAATCTTCTGCTAAACCAGAAGCCTCTAAGGGCACAGTTACTACATCTTCCGTAGTGGGATTTCTTTCCGAAAAGACAAAAAACCAGATTGTAATAGCAGCAAAAATTGAAATCAATCTATATATCATATTATTGCGAAAATGTCCAAGCATATTAATCCCTCACTACTCTTTAAGATGATCTTTTAAAGATATTGAAGATAGATGTATTACTCTGTTTGGTTAGTAAAACGTCTTCAAGCATTTCTTTAAGGTTCTTTTCTTCGAGATAACGTGTCAATTCCCCCTGATGGGCAAGCGAGATAGTACCTGTTTCTTCAGAAACTACTATCACAACACAATCTGAAGTTTCTGTGATACCTAATGCTGCTCGGTGCCTTGTTCCTAGTTGTTTACTTAAATAAGGACTATCTGTTAGCGGTAAAAAACAACCTGCAGCTGCAATTCTGTCACCTCTGATAATAACTGCTCCATCATGGAGAGGAGTATTATGCACAAATATATTTACCAGCAACTCTGCTGAAATTACACCATCGAGTTTTACACCTGTTTCTACAAAATCAGATAAACCAGTTTCATTTTCTATTACAATTAGAGCACCATACTTATTTTTACTAAGTGCCTGTACCGACCGTACTAGTTCATTAATTAGGCGAGAACGATCTTCTACTGCCAAATACGTCATTGAGCTGCTAAAAATCTTACCTCTACCCAATTGTTCTAAAGCCCTTCTCAACTCAGGCTGAAATACGATGGGTAAGGCTACCACAATTAACAATTGTATCTGTTGCAAAAACCAATTAACCGTGGTAAGCTGAAGCAAATCACTAATAAAAAAGGCAACGACCAGTACGAATAAGCCTTTAATTAGCTGTACTGCCCTTGTTCCTTTGATGAGCATAATGCCCTTATATATAACAAATGAAACTACTGTTATATCTAAAATTATTAAAAATATTTCCCATGGACTTAAATATATGAGAAAATTAAATTGAGAAAACATATTAAAGGAAACCACCTTTTAATAATGTGCATATAACTATCTATATAATACTATATTACTTTTATATATATCACCATAATTCTTTCGACATATATACGCCATTAACCTTTTTAAAGGTTAATAATAAGTAAAAATTCGAGGTGAATCTCTTTGAAAAAAACTTGGATGTTCAATATAACTATAGTATGCACAATTTTGGGTTTGCTTCTATCCTGGCAGTACAAATCTACTCGTGCAGAAGCAGACAGTTCCAGTTCCATACTGCATGAAAATATAATTGAAATGATTCAGCAATTGGAAACAGATATACATGATACTGAAGAAGAGATAGGTACCATTAGAAATCAATTATCCCAGTATCAAGAGGTTGAAGATCAGGATGCAGGTACTTTAAAGTTCTTACAAGACTATCTCCACCTTCAAAGGTCAATAAATTCTTTGACTACTGTAGTTGGTCCAGGAATTACAATAACTTTAGATGATAATGTTCAGGGTGCTGCTTCTGCTAGTACTGACTTTGCATCCTTTAGACCAGAGGATTATATAATTCACGATAAGACTGTTTTATATCTAGTTAATGAATTAAAGGCTGCTGGAGCGAAGGCTATCGCAATTAATAATCAAAGACTTGTTTCCAGTTCAGATATTAGATGTGTAGGTACTGTAATACTAGTTAACACTACACCTATGGCACCTCCATACCAAATCAAAGCTTTGGGTGATCCTGAAGAGATTAAGGAAAAACTATTATTAGGTGATGAAATCCCCTATCTAAAAGCTCGCAATTTTCCAGTAAAAATAGAAGTTGGAGAAGTAGAGATTCCTGAATACAAGGGTAACTTCAGACAATCCCATCTAGAAAGAGGGGAACAAATCCATGAATAAGTCAATTATCTCCTTCACCATTGTCTTGTTAGTCTTAGGTATATTTATAAGTATGCAATTTAAAACTCAGCAACAATTGATAAACTCCCTTGCCTACCAGGATGCTAGAGATTTAATTACTCTATATAATACTATGAAAGAAAAACAAGATGACTTGTCAATAACTGTTCAAGAATTAAGACAAAGAAAAAGCACTATTGAGTATGAAACAGCTAGGGGAATCGAGCGAATCGATAATACCGAACAGGAAATTGAGCAATTACAGATGCTTAATGGTGAATTGCCTGTTAATGGTCCTGGTATTACTGTAACCATAACAGGGGATGCTCCTTTATTACATTATGATTTAGTAGATCTTGTCAATGAGCTATGGGCTACAGGAGCTGAAGCCATAGCTATTAATGATCACAGAATAACTGTTAATACCTATATTCAACCTTATTCTTCAGATGAAATTTTTGTGAATGATGAGAAACTATTATTTCCGTGTATTATAAAGGCAATCGGTGACCCCCATACTCTAGAAAAAGGGTTAACCTTTACTGGTGGTCTAGTAGAAAACTGGAGCATATTATATGGGATTTACCCATCAATTACTCCCAGAGATAATATAGCCATTCCTGCAGTTAAAAACCGAGGAGTAGCCCTAGAATAAGTCCAGTAAATAATAATCCAAACAAGGGTACTGCCATTAATTGGTAGACCCTTTTTAGATTCCCCTTAAAATAATCCTGCGTCAATATTAAGCATAAATGTAGAGGAGAAACGAAATATCCGATCATTGTAAATAAATATAATAAACTAACAACAACCACTAAATTTGAATGGTTACTAAACAACGGCACAAATATACTTAACCCTATTCCCACTGCACCAAGGGTAGAACCAGTTAATAGTCCTGTAACAAATGAAACTACTAAAAGTAAAACATTAAGGTGTACACCTTGATTTGTAAGAATTCCAGCCATATAAGTTAAAGCTCCAGCTGCTTCAATATACTTTTGAAAAAAAAGTATTCCTAATACAGTTAATGCCAGCTTCCAGTCAAGCTCCTTTAATGAATCAATCAGATTCCTTTTAATTGAGCTCGTGGAAAATAACCTTTGAGATAACACCAAACTAGTTATAACAGCTACTACAGCAGCAAATAAAAAATTGTTGGAAATAATTGCTGATACCACAAGTAGTGTTATAGGGAAACTGGCTTTTAAGAACTCCTTCCAGTCATCCGCCGAGCTTCCTTCAATTTTATCAGTCACATTTAAACCCTGTGGAAGAATAACAAGAAATCCCAAAATGGCACAAACTAACATGGGTGCAAAACAAAAGCTTATAACCTTATATACACTAATACCAGTAAAAGACTGTAATAAGATTAAAGTAGGATATAAAGGAAATACAAAATAAACTATATGTCTAAAAATTATGTTTGCTGCAACAAGATTACTGCCTGTTAATTGTATTTTTCTTCCAGCTTTTTCAATTAACGGTGCAGACATATAAGCTCCACCCGGTATTGGTAATAAACCAAGTAATACAGGGATAACAGCTACAATAATCCTAGGATTTTTTATTGCTGATTGCAGGGAAGATACCATTTTATATATTAGTCCAGCCTTTTCCATTATGTTTCCCAAAGATTTAATTAATACCACAGTTACAATAAGAGATAACGTAGAGGGATTTTGCAGAACATTCAGGGCAATTTTGAAGGCAGCCTCAAAGGATAATCCAGTCCCCAAAGCTGCCACAAAAGAACCTACCATCATAGCTATCCACGTAGCTTTTGTTATGTTTACAATGAAAACGACAATTATAAATGCCAATAGTGTGGTAATAAGAGAAGTCATCTCTTATTCCCCCTTTTCCCCCAAGTCTTTAAGATGCTTCTTAAGTAAGATATAATCCATACTATCTAGCAAAGCCTCCCAGCTTGCTTCAATAATATTGGAGGAAACACCAACTGTACTCCAATGATCTTCCTTGTCCTTTGACTCAATAAGAACCCGAACCTTAGCAGCTGTTGCTTGGCTTCCTTCTAATACCCTTACTTTATAATCTAAGAGATGCATGTCAGTAATGCATGGATAAGTTTCGTCAAGAGCTTTTCTGAGAGCATTATCCAAGGCATTGACCGGTCCATTTCCTTCAGCAGCAGTATGAACTATTTCATCTCCAATTCTTAGCTTAATAATTGCTTCTGAATAGTAGTCCTCTTCCCCTCTTTTTTCAACATTTACTTTAATGTTTTCAAGATGAAAATGTTCCTTATATGATCCTGCTATTTTATAGAGTAACAACTCTAAGGAAGCTTCGGCCCCTTCAAATTGGAAGCCCTTATGCTCCAATTCTTTTACCTGCTCAATAGTTTTTTTGAGTATATCCTTGTCTTCTATATTAATTCCCATCTCTTCAAGCTTATGGGTTAAATTGCTTGTTCCAGCAAGCTCCGACATTAAAATTCTTCTGTCATTGCCTACTGTCTCAGGAGTGATATGCTCATATGTTCTAGGATGCTTTAATACTGCATTAGCATGCATTCCCCCTTTATGAGTAAAAGCGCTATGTCCCACAAAGGGTTGATGATTTGGTATGGCAATATTTGCAACCTCAGCTACATACCTTGCTGTTTCTGTGAGACAATCTAAATTATTTCTAGTTGAAGTTTCATATCCCATCTTTAATTCAAGATTAGGTATTACTGAACATAAATTAGCATTACCACATCTTTCTCCTATGCCGTTGAATGTTCCGTGGACCATTGTTGCCCCAGCCTGAACTGCTGCTATACTATTTGCCACAGCAAGCTCACAATCATTGTGGGCATGGATGCCAATAGGAATAGTAAATCTTTCTTTGCAAAGCTGCACTATTTCAAAAACCTCATGAGGAAGGGTTCCACCATTGGTATCACATAGAGCAAGCCAAGATGCCCCAGCTTGTTGTGCACTTTCGAGACACAACAAGGCATATTCAGGATTTGCTTTGTAGCCATCAAAGAAGTGTTCGGCATCAAAGATCACTTGAATTTCATTATTGACTAAAAAAGCAACACTATCGCGGATCATTCTTAGGTTCTCTTCTAAGCTTGTTCCTAATACTTTTGTAACCTGGTAATCCCAGGTTTTAGCAAAAATAGCAGTAGCAGGTGCTTCGCAGGTCACAAGAGCCTGCAGATTTAGATCATCCTCAGCTTTTACTCCTACTCTGCAAGTGCTTCCAAAGGAGCAAATCTTCCCTCTCCAGTTCTTTTTGGCAGCCTTTTGAAAAAATTCTGTATCCTTAGGGTTGGAGGAGGGCCAACCCCCCTCAATAAAATCCATCCCGAACCAATCTAACTTTTCCGCTATCTTTACCTTATCCTTGACAGAAACATTGACCCCTTCTCCTTGGGCTCCATCTCTTAAGGTAGTATCAAATAAAAATACTTTCATAGTATCTACTCTCCCAGTTTTTTGCATACCAGATTACCCATTTCCCTCGTCCCAACCAGTTTCTTTCCTGGCTCCATAATGTCTCCTGTCCTATATCCTTCTTCAAGTACTTTGGCGACTGCTGCTTCTATTTTTTCTGCTCCTTCTGAACAATCAAAGCTGTATTTTAACATCATAGCGCCTGAAAGAATGGTTGCCAGGGGATTAGCTTTGTCTTGACCTGCTATATCAGGTGCAGAACCATGGGCAGGTTCATACAAGGCCACATTACCTCCAAAGCTAGATGAAGCCAGCATGCCGATTGAACCACTTAAGATAGAAGCTTCATCAGTTAGAATATCACCAAACATATTCTCAGTAAGAATTACATCAAATTGAAGTGGATTCCTAATTAACTGCATGGCGCAATTATCTACATACATATGCTCAACGGTAATCTCAGGATAATCCTGTGCAAGTTTAGAAACTGTCTCTCTCCAAAGCCTAGAGCTTTCCAAAACGTTAGCTTTGTCTACACTAGTCACCTTTTTTCTTCTTTTGGATGCAATTTCAAAAGCAAGCTTGGCAATTCTTTCGATTTCTTCACTAGTATATTCAAGGATATCTACTGCTTTCTCTCCTGATACATGAGCCTCTCTATATTTGTCACCAAAGTATATTCCACCTGTAAGCTCTCTGATAACAATCATATCTGTACCCTTTACTATCTCTTCCTTCAAAGGAGAGGCACCCATTAAAGCTGTATTTAAAGCAATTGGTCTTACATTTGCATATAAGCCAAGATGTTTTCTAAGAGGAAGAAGTGCTGCAACCTCTGGTCTCTGGGGGGCAGGAAGGGTATCCCACTTTGGTCCTCCAATAGCACCCAATAAAACTGCCTGACTATCCTTACATAAATTAAGAGTTACTTCTGGAAGTGCAACACCTTCAGCATCAATGGCTGCCCCACCAATTAGGCCCTCTACAAATTCAAATTCCATACCGTATTTAGGAGCAATTATTTCAAGTACTTTAAGAGCCTCAGGAATGATTTCAGAACCTATCCCATCTCCAGGTAATACTGCTACTTTAATCATTTTTCCTCCACCCTCTCAGCTACATAATTCATTAATCCACCTGCAGAAATTATATCTCTCATAAATCCTGGAAAAGGAACTGCTTGATAAGTTTTACCTGTAGTTAAATCTTTTATCTCTCCATTTGCAACATCTACTTCCACCTCATTGCCCTCTTCAAGGGCAGTAGCTGCCTCTGGTGATTCTAAAATTGGAAGTCCTATATTGATAGAATTTCTGAAAAATATACGGGCAAAGGATTTTGCAATTACACATGATACTCCTGCAGCTTTAATAGCAATCGGAGCATGCTCTCTAGAGCTACCACAACCAAAGTTTTTACCTGCAACAATAATGTCACCTGCCCTAACTTTAGCTGGAAACTCTGGGTCAGCATCCTCCATGCAATGCTTTGCAAGCTCGGCAGGCTCAGATGTATTTAAATATCTTGCCGGAATTATAGCATCCGTATCAATGTCGTCCCCAAACTTCCATGTTTTTCCTTTTAATAACATCTATACCACCTCCTGAGGTGCAGTTAGTCTACCCTTAATTGCACTAGCAGCAGCTACGGCTGGACCCGATAAGTAAACTTCACTCTCCGGGTGACCCATACGTCCTACAAAGTTTCTATTAGTTGTAGATAAAGCCCTTTCCCCTTTGGCTAGGATACCCATATGCCCACCGAGGCAAGGTCCGCAGGTAGGTGTGCTTACAACTGCCCCTGCTTCAACAAATACTTCAAAAAGTCCTTCTCTCATAGCATCCAGGTAAATTTGCTGTGTCCCTGGAAAAATAATTAATCGGACTCCAGAATGTACTTTTTGATTTCTTAAAATGCTGGCGGCTACTCTTAAGTCCTCTATCCTTCCATTAGTACAGGAACCGATAACCACTTGGTCAATGGAAACATTGCCAACTTCACTAATTCCTTTTGTGTTTTCCGGTAAGTGAGGGAAAGCAACCTGTGGCTCAATAGTAGCTACATCAATATCAATAATTCTATTATATTTTGCATCTGCATCACTAAAGTAGAGTTTATACTCTCGTTTTACTCTTCCTTTAATATATTCCTCTGTGATTTTATCAGGTGCGATAATTCCGTTCTTTCCACCAGCTTCTATAGCCATATTTGACATTGTAAAGCGGCTATCCATTGATAGGTTTTCAATGGCTTCCCCTGTGAATTCCATTGCCTGATATCTAGCACCATCAACACCTATTTTACCAATAGTATATAGAATAAGATCTTTCCCAGAAACCCAATCTTGCCTCTTACCATGATAGATGAACTTAATACTCTCAGGGATCTTAAACCATGCTTCTCCCAAGGCCATCCCCGCTGCCATATCTGTACTTCCAACTCCAGTTGCAAATGCTCCAAGAGCTCCATAGGTACAGGTATGAGAATCAGCACCAATAATTACATCTCCTGGCCCCACAATACCCTGTTCAGGAAGCAAGCAGTGTTCTATACCCATCTTTCCAACTTCAAAGTAATTGGTAAGCTCTTGTTCCTTTGCAAACTCTCTAAGCATTTTTGCCTGTTCAGCTGACTGAATATCCTTATTCGGGGTAAAATGGTCAGGAACAAGAACTACTTTTTCCTTGTCATACACCTTTTCTTTTCCAGTTTTTCTAAACTCTTTTATGGCTACAGGTGATGTAATGTCATTGCCTAATACTATATCAAGCTTAGCATTTATCAACTGTCCTGGTTCCACATGATCAAGACCTGCATGGGCTGCCAGTATCTTTTCAGTTATTGTCATTCCCATAGTTCATTCCTCCTATTAATGTACGGGGACACACCCCTTTTTAGGCCATCCTCTGTTGTTGGGGAATGTCCCCAACTTGGTGTACGGGGACACACCCCTTTTTAGGCCATCCTCTGTTGTTGGGGAATGTCCCCAACTTGGTGTACGGGGGACACACCCCTTTTTAGGCCATCCTCTGTTGTTTGAAAATGTCCCCAATTCTATTTCCCCAATTGTTCGTAGCAAATTTTATTAATTGCATTTAGATAAGCTCTAGCACTTGCCTCAATAATATCGGTACTGTGGCCTCTACCAGTATAGACATTACTTTCATATTTGACCTTGACTGTAACTTCACCAATGGCATCTTTACCACCTGTAATTGCATTTAGGGCATAATATTTTAAATTCACCTTAACCCCAGTAATCTTTTCAATTACTTTAAATACTGCATCTACTGGTCCATCACCACATGCTGCTTCCTCGTGAAGTTGCTCATGGTCATCAATAATTCCTAATGTGGCTGTTGGAATAGTTCTATTGCCACTAGATATATGCAAATGCTCGAGCTGATACTTTTGAGGAATAACTTTAATTTCATCCTCAATAATTGCTTCAAGATCATTATCAGTAATTTCTTTTTTCTTATCAGCCAATTCTTTGAATCTAGTAAAGGCTTTATCAAGTTCTTCTTTGGTTAAATAAAAACCAAGCTCTTCAAGTCGTGTCTGAAAAGCGTGTCTTCCTGAATGCTTTCCAAGAACTATATTATTTTGAACTATACCTATCATTTCAGGATTCATAATTTCATAAGTGGTTCTTTCTTTTAGTACCCCATCCTGGTGAATTCCAGATTCATGAGCAAAAGCGTTCTTACCCACAATTGCTTTATTATGCTGAACTGGCATACCAGTAAGGTTTGAGACTAATTTACTTGTTCTATAGAGTTCTTGAAATTTGAGATCTGTATAGAATTTGTAAAAGTCCTGTCTTGTATATAGCGCCATTACAATTTCCTCTAAGGCACTATTGCCCGCTCTTTCCCCTATACCGTTGACAGCCACCTCAACCTGCTGAGCACCATTTATAATTGCTTCTAGCGAATTAGCTACTGCAAGACCAAGGTCATTGTGACAATGCACAGAGAGAATAGCTTTATTCATATTGGATACGTTTTCTTTGATGTTTTTGATAAATAATCCAAATTCCTGGGGTGTTGCATAACCTACTGTATCTGGAATATTCACTACAGTTGCCCCTGCCTCAATGGCGGTTTCTACAACTTTAATCATAAAATCAATATCTGTCCTAAAGCCATCTTCTGGAGAAAATTCAACATCATTAGTATATTTTTTAGCATATGCTACTCCAAAAGCAATCTTTTCTAAAACCTCATCCTTAGATATTCTCAATTTATACTTTAAATGAATATCTGATGTAGCTATGAATGTATGAATACGAGGTCTCTTGGCATACTGTAGAGCTTCCCATGCTCTATCAATATCTTTTGTAGCTACCCTTGCTAGACCTGCTACAATTGGTCCTTCTATCTGCTGAGCAACAGCTCGAACTGCTTCAAAATCCCCTTGAGAGGCTATTGGAAAACCTGCTTCAATAACATCCACATTTAATTTTGCAAGCTGCCTAGCTATTTTCAGCTTTTCTTGGATATTTAAACTGACTCCGGGCGACTGTTCTCCATCTCGCAAGGTAGTATCAAAAATATAAACTTTATTTGTATCCAAATAGACCACCTCCGGTCAAGGTACCTTCAATTAATATGTTTCCATTTCGTCCAAACCCTTTGTATTTAATACCATGGGATGGACTAAATTCTCTTTGGGTACCATACATTCAATAATCGTAAGCTTTTCATTGTTCAATGCTTCCTCTAGCATTGGTTTGACCTCTTCTTTTGTTGTAATCCTATAGCCAGCTGCTCCATAGCATTTTGCAAATTGCATAAAATCAGGATTGCAGCTGAAATCTATGGCACTATACCTTTTTTCACAATAGAAGTATTGAAGCTGACGTACAAGCCCAAGACAATTGTTATTAAATAAAAGTATTTTAATAGGCAGGTTTCTTTCCATAGCTGTTCCCATCTCTGCCATATGCATCTGGAAACTTCCATCTCCTGTTATAGCTATAACTCTCTTATCACGATTTCCATATTGAGCACCTATCGCTGCAGGAAAACCATAGCCCATAGTTCCTAGTCCACCTGATGCTACAAGTGTATTTGGCTTAATAAATTTATAATATAATGCAGTCCACATCTGATGCTGACCAACATCCGTAGATAAAATTGCATCAGGACCAGCAATATCACTTAATACACTTAACACATACTGAGGAGTGAGGACATCATCCGGAAACTTTAATGAATGATAATGTTTCCATTCACCTACTTGCTCAAGCCATGTAGGATTTGAATTCTCAGTAATTTTAGGTATTAGGTCATCTAGAATAAGCCGTACATCACCCACTATTGGTAAATTAGCCTGCACATTCTTACCTATTTCAGCTGGATCAATATCTATATGGATGATCTTAGCTTTGGGAGCAAATTTTTCAATTGCACCAGTTGCCCTATCATCAAATCTAACTCCTAGACCAATAATTAAATCGGAATTACTGACTGCATAATTGGCAACTGCTGTACCATGCATTCCCAGCATTCCTAAAAATACTTCATCATCTGCAGGAAAGGATCCAAGACCCATTAAAGTTACTGCAACAGGTGCCTGAATTCTTTTAGCCAAAATCTTAACTTGTTCAGATGCCTTAGCGTTGATAACCCCGCCACCTGATAAGATTACTGGTCTTGTGCTGTTATTAATTAATGATGCTGCATTTTTTATCTGTGAAGGATGCCCATAGTAAGTAGGCTTATATCCCCTTAATTCAATCTTATTATTCAAGGAGCATTTCACCATACTATCACTAACATTTTTCGGAATATCTATTAATACGGGACCTGGTCTTCCTGTAGTAGCTATATGAAATGCCTCTTTAATAGTTTTATAGAGATCTCTTATATCTTTCACTAAATAATTATGCTTTGTAATTGGCATTGTAATACCTGTTATATCAACCTCTTGAAAAGCATCAGTTCCAACCATCTGGGTAGATACCTGACCCGTAATAACTATCATAGGAATTGAGTCCATATATGCCGTAGCTATACCTGTCACAAGGTTAGTAGCCCCGGGCCCTGAGGTAGCCATACAGACGCCAACTTTTCCTGTAGTCCTGGCATAACCACTTGCTGCATGAACTGCTGCCTGTTCCTGCCTTACAAGGACATGCTCAATCGAGCTTTCCAACAAAGCATCATATAGGGGAAGAACTGCCCCTCCAGGATATCCAAAAACTACATTCACTTCCTGCTCTTCTAATACTTTCATTAAACATTGTGCCCCTGTAATCTCCATAATTAAAACACCTCCTAAGGTTAGGGCTATTTTTTCCCGTTTTTACCCTTGACACCTCTAACCATTGCTACTTTGCCAGTTCTGACTAACTCTCTTATTCCAAAGGGTTTTAAAGAGGTTTCAATTGCTTCTATTTTTCCTGAATCTCCTGTAGCCTCTATTATCAGAGATCCTCTTCCTATATCAACAATTCTTGCCCTAAAAATATCCACAATTTGCATTATTTCAGCCCTTACTGAGGCGTCTGCATTTACCTTGATAAGAATCAATTCTCTATCAACATTCTCTTCTTCAGTAATATCTGTCAGCTTTATTACGTCCACAAGTTTGTGTAGCTGTTTAGTTACCTGCTCTATTACTTTACCGTCGCCACCTACAACAATCGTCATTCTTGAAACAGTATGATCTTCCGTTTCTCCTACTGCTAGACTCTCAATATTGTATCCTCTTCGGGCAAATAACCCTGCAATTCTAGTTAGAACACCTGGTTTGTTTTCTACCAATACAGCTAAGGTATATTTCATATATTTGTTACCTCCCTAGCATTTCATTAATTGATCCACCAGCTGGCACCATGGGATAGACATTTTCCTCTTTTTCCACCACGAAATCAATGAGTACAGGTCCCTGATGTGCTTTAGCTTCCTGAAGTGCTGGTAGGACTTCTTCTGGTTTTGTAACCCTTATAGCCTTAACTCCAAATGCATCGGCTAATTTAACAAAGTCCGGCCCTTGGTTTATATCCGTATGAGAATATCTTTTTTCAAGGAATAGATCTTGCCATTGCCTAACCATTCCCAGGTATCCATTATTAATGATACAGATCTTTACAGGTAGATTATATATAGCAACTGTAGCAAGTTCCTGGCAGTTCATTTGAAATCCTCCATCGCCTACTATTGCTACAACTAAAGCTTCAGGATTTGCTACTTGGGCCCCCATAGCACCCGGAAATCCGTATCCCATTGTTCCCAAACCACCTGATGTAAAAAATCCCCTGCCTCTTCTGGTTTTTATATACTGGGCTGACCACATCTGATGCTGCCCTGTGTCAGCTACTACAAAGGAGTTATCTTCAAGAATTTCATTAACGGAGGAGATTACGTATTGAGGTTTTAAGGTTCCTTCCTCCTGAACAAACTTTAATGGATATTCTTCTTTCCAACCATTTATCCTTTTAATCCAATCTGGTCTTTTCTTACTGTCTAATTTATTAAAAAGCGTTTCCAGTATATCTTTTGTATCTCCTATAATTGCAACATCAACTACAACGTTTTTGTTAATCTCTGCCGGGTCAATTTCTATATGAACCTTTTTTGCATTAGGAGCAAAGGTTTTCACATTGCCTGTAACCCTATCATCAAACCTTACTCCTACTGCTAATAGTAAATCTGATTCAGTAATTGAATAGTTTGCATATACTGTACCGTGCATTCCTGGCATGCCGAGTGCTAAAAGATGAGTATCAGGAATAGCACCCTTTGCCATAAGTGTACAGGTTACGGGTATATCCAACTTTTCAGCAAATTCCACCAAGATTTTTTCTGCTCCGGAGGCTATAACGCCACCTCCTACATATAAAACCGGTCTTTTTGCTTCAGAAATTAGTTTTACTGTTTCTTCTATTTGCTTTGCTATACCATTTGGCTTTAATTTGTAGCCTGGTAAGTTATGCTTTGGAGGATAGAAAAATTCTGTAGTTTGTACAGTTATATCCTTTGGAATATCAACAATTACCGGCCCCGGTCTTCCCGTAGTAGCTATATGAAAGGCCTCATGGATGCAGCGTCCCAAATCCTTAATATCCTTTACCAAAAATCCATACTTAGTAATTGGCAAGGTTATTCCCGTAATATCCGCTTCCTGAAAGGAATCCTTTCCAATGTAAGGAGTTGCCACCTGTCCTGTAACAACTACCATTGGGATACTATCCATATAGGCCGTAGCTATTCCTGTTACCAGATTTGCTGCTCCTGGTCCCGAAGTAGCCAATACTACTCCCGGTCTTCCTGTGGAGCGAGCATATCCGTCAGCAGCATGGACCCCACCTTGTTCATGCCTAGGCAAAATATGCTTAATTGCTGTGCAACTGTATAAAGCATCATATATATGAAGTACTGTACCACCTGGATAACCAAAAATGGTATCAACACCTTCCATTTCTAATGCCCTTAACAAAATCTCAGCGCCCGATAAAACTTCACCTTTACCAAAGTTCTCTAAGCAATCCCCAACTTCATTCACCTCCGTATTTTTTAGAACACTCATTTTATCATTACCTCCTACGTATATGCTTGTTAGTTTAACCACTAATTGTCCATTGGTGCATGTGGGATGCAGAATACAGGAGCCAGTAGCCAGAATAAAGTCTCAATCTATAATAGGTTGTATTCTGAATTCTATAGTTTATTATTTAATAATCGCTCCTGAGCTTGCTGAGCTAACTAGTTTCTGGTATTTAGCCAAGTAACCTTTAGTGACTTTTGGTTCTGGCTTTTGCCAATTCTTTTTTCTTACCTCTAGTTCTTCTTCACTTAAAACAACATCTAAGCTTCTATTTGGAATATCAATTGATATGATATCTCCTTCTTCAATTAATCCGATTGGTCCGCCTTCAGCAGCCTCGGGAGATACGTGTCCTATAGATGCTCCCCTAGTTGCTCCTGAAAATCTTCCATCCGTGACGAGTGCAACTGTTTCACCTAATCCCATACCTGCAACTGCACTAGTTGGAGTCAGCATTTCCCTCATGCCTGGACCACCTTTTGGACCTTCATAACGTATTATTATTACATCACCTGAATTAATATTTCCACCAAAGATTGCTTCAACTGTTTCTTCTTCACTATTAAATACCCTGGCTGGTCCCTTATGAACAAGCATTTCCTTTGCAACTGCACCTTTCTTAACAACTGCTCCTTCAGGTGCCAAGCTTCCCCAAAGGATGGCAATGCCACCATCTTTGCTATATGGATTATCTACAGGCCTAATTATTGTGTCATCCAGGACTGTAACATTTTTAATATTTTCACCTAATGTTTTACCTGTAGTAGTCATAACATCTAAGTTTAGCAATCCCAGTTTATTCAACTCAGTCATTACAGCTTGGATTCCACCAGCGGCTCCAAGATCCTCCATAAAGTGATTACCTGCGGGAGCTAGTTTACATAGCTGGGGAGTTTTATTGCTGATTTCATCGAAAATGTTAAAGTCCAATGTTATCCCAGCTTCATGGGAAATAGCAGGCAAATGCAATGCAGTATTTGTTGAGCAACCTAGAGCCATATCTGCTACGAGAGCATTTGAAAAGCCTTCCTTGGTCATTATCTGAGATGGTCTAATATCCTTTTCTAGAAGCTCCATGATTTTTCTTCCAGCTTCTTTGGCAAGCCTGATTCTTGCTGCTTCAACAGCCAAAACAGTACCATTTCCAGGTAATGCCATTCCTAAGGCTTCAGTCAAGCAGTTCATTGAATTTGCAGTAAACATTCCTGAGCAGGAACCACATCCTGGACAAGCAACATCTTCGACCTCTGCAAGTTCTTCCTCAGTCATTTTATTTGCCTTAACTGATCCTACCATTTCAAACATATTTGTAAGGCTTACTTTCTTCCCTTTATATTTTCCAGCCATCATTGGACCACCACTTATAAATATGGATGGAATATCTAAGCGTGCAGCTGCCATAAGCATACCCGGTACTATCTTGTCACAGTTTGGTATGAAAACCAATGCATCAAATGGATGAGCCTTTGCCATAATTTCTATAGAGTCAGCAATTAATTCTCTACTTGCAAGAGAATATTTCATTCCTTCATGGTTCATGGCTATACCGTCGCAAACTCCTATTGCTGGAAATTCTAGGGGAACTCCTCCTGCGAGCTGTACCCCAGTTTTAACTGCGCTAGCAATTTGATCTAAATGCATATGTCCAGGTATTATCTCATTGTGACTATTTACAATACCTATTATAGGTTTTTCCAATTCCCAATCAGTTAACCCTAATGCCTTAAATAAAGACCTATGAGGTGCCTTTTCTAAACCTTGCTTCATTGCTTTGCTTCTCATTTTTATTCCCCCTCTGCAAAAATTCTGGGTCCGTCCACTTTAGTTAATTCTCTAAATCTCTTAATCAAGTTTAATGTCATTTGTCCAGGTTTTCCTGAGCCAATAGCTCTGCCGTCCATTCGTATCGTTGGAATTACTTCAGCTGCTGTCCCTGTTAGGAAGCATTCATCAGCATTATACATGTCATGTCTCGTAAACACCTCTTGTGCAACTTCAATACCGTCTTCTTTTGCAAGATCCATGACTGTATTTCTTGTTATTCCTTCGAGGATACCAACATGTACTGGGGGTGTTATTAATCTTCCATTTTTTACAATAAATATATTGTCACCAGTAGCTTCTGCTACAAATCCATCTTGATTCAGCATGACAGCCTCTGGTACTCCTGCTAAATTTGCCTCTATCCTTGCTAAAATATTATTGAGATAGTTTAGGGATTTAATTCTTGGATTTAATGCCTCTGCTACATTTCTTCTAGTTGCGACGGTAATAACCTCCAGACCTGTTTCGTATAGTGCTTCTGGGTATAATTGAATAGCTGCTGCCACTATAAACGTCAAGGTCTTTGGACACTTTCGAGGATCTAATCCAAGGTCTCCTTTTCCCCTTGTAACTACAAGGCGTATATATCCATCCCTCAAATTATTTTTCCTGCAAGTTTCTAAAACTGCCTCTTCCATTTCCTCTATTGTGAGTTCAATGTCAAGATTAAGTGTTTTTGCCGATTCGTATAATCGAATAAGGTGTTCTTTTAACTTAAATACTCTATTATGATACATTCTAATACCTTCAAATATCCCATCTCCATATAATAATCCATGGTCAAAAATTGATAGTTTAGCCTCTTCTTCTGGTACGAACTTTCCATCTAAGTAAATTTGCAATCCCACCTTAACTTCCTCCCTTTTTTTAATGTAATAATGTACGGGGACACACCTCTTCTCGAGCTAGGCTTTGTCCTTGAGGAATGTCCCCAATTTATTCTTCTAAATCTAATTTCATGTTCTTTAGAATTCCTGAAAAGAATAAAAAAACTCCTCGCCCCACTTACAGGGACGAGAAGACTACTCCCGCGGTACCACCCTAATTGCTGCATTATGCAGCCACTTATTCTTTGGACACCTGCCTTTTTAACGGTTGGCCCTCCGTCTTCGCCTACTAAGAATACTTTTCGACAAAGAACTAAAAAGTGACACTAAATACTGTATAGGTGCCGGCTTTCACCTTACCCGGTTCTCTGTTAACCCATTGACAAATAGTTAGCTTGTCTTTTGTCATCGCTTTCATTATTATTTTTTTGTATCCACAATTATTAAAAATAAGTATATCTAAAATTATAACACCCTGTCAATAGAAAAAAGCCTTGTGAAATAAATTATTTGTTTTAGAGATAGAATAAGTTTAAATCTCAAGTTAAATACTAATAATAGATAGCAGAAATTTTTCCTAAGATTATTTAAATCTGGAGGTGATAAATTGACAAGTCAAAAGGACTTCAATTTTGCAAATTTGAACCAACAGCAACTAAAGGAACTATTAAGTGCAGAAGACAATATTAACCAAGAAACTACTGATCCAGTATTTGTAATCGCTTTTAGAAAACCGGACTAACCTTCAGGAGGCAGGATGCAGGATAGATATCTTAATTCTTGCCTCTTGAATATACCAATTTAAGAGAGGTATTTATACCTAACATATATAAAGAAGCTGTATCTAGATAAGCTGACGAAATTTGGTCAAAGAGAATATTTGCCTTGGGTGGAAATTCATCGTCCCCTTCCCAAAAAACAAAGCCCAATGGAAGTTTCGGAAAGACAGGTATAATGAAACCAACACTCCCCATGGATGTTCTGATGGCTCCATGGTTCTTAGCAATTTCCCATGCCTCTTCAGGATTTTTGCCAAAGGTATCAATAAGCGGATTTACAGCTTCTTTTAGAAAAGGCACATAATGATGAGGCCCGCCTGGTAACTCGAGAAAAGTCAGCCAATGATTCCGCAAGGGCAACCCACTACTTTCTGCTAAATACAATAAAATTAAGTATCTATCACTTACATCAATAACTCTTTCTTTTCTTGATAACCAGTAAGCATAACCTGACGGATAGAGAACTTCAATGGGCATATTGCAATATTTTAGATAAAAACTTGATTTCTCCTTATCGAATCTAGCTCCACTTCCTATGATCATATCTTCAGGTTTTGCGTTCTTAAAAATTTCTAGTGCCCTTGTGATGGCCCCACGATAATTTCCTGGTAAATAATCATTCATGATTACCCCCTCCATTAATCTAAGGGGACACACCTCTTTTCGAGTCATGCTTCGTCCTCGAGGAATGTCCCCAAATTAATTATCTTCAAGTAGCTTTTCGTAGTCTTCTGGTGTATCTATATCTAATACTACACCTTTATCTTCAACTTGCAATTTTATAATGTTATCCTGATCTAAAAATAAATTCCTTGCTCCCTTATCTCCCTGTAGATTATTTAGTTTTGAAAATAGTCTTCTAGGTATAACTACTGGATTTCCCCTCTTACCATTATAATAGGGCGCTACGAGACAATTTGGGTTTTTTAAAAATTTGCCCATTAAATCCTTTATTGTATCTTCCTTTACTAGTGGTTGATCCCCTAAAACAAAAAAAGCCCCTAGCGTTTTATCCGAAATGGTATCTAAGGCTTTCTTCAAGGAAGTTGACTGCCCCTCCAAGTATTTAGGATTATATATTACTTTTACTGGGTATTCCATTAAAACCTTTTCCAATTCTTGAGACTGCCATCCGGACACAACTATTATTTCAAAAAAATCCTGTTTTATAATTTTTTCTAAGATATGCTTAATGAGTTCTTTTCCTTTGAATTGTAACAACAGCTTATTATTACTACCCATCCTTCTTGATTTGCCTGCAGCAAGGACTATACATGAAAGTTTGCTACCATCTAATCTTAGCATCCTTTACACCCTGAACAGGAGTTTTTAGAACAACTAGAAGACTGTGTGCTATTATCTCCACCACCAGTTTTTTTATATAAAAACCCTGTAAACAACTGCTGAGTATCTCCATCACACTTAGGGCATTTTACCTGATCCTTTTCTTTTAAAGATACAAATTTTGAAAATTTTTCTGAGCATTTTAAACATCTATAGTCATACGTGGGCATAAATGAACCTCCTTTTACCCAATAATTAACCTTCTTTATATTGCTTCATTTTTAAAGATAGTTTATCCACTTCACTAAAATCTAACACTTTAGTAATTGTTATATTCAATTGTGTTGATAGGTCCAGTTCATAAGGTTTACCTAATGGAACATTCTTTTCCTGGAAAAATATTCTTACTATTGGGCGATGTGTTAATCCTTTAATTGTTTTTATTACAACACCTACCTCACCAGTATTTATTTCTACAAGGCTCCCAATTGGATACATTGCTATCTTAGAAAGAAAGGCTTTCACAACTTCAAAGTCATAGTGAACATCCCCAGAACCAGCAATCATTTCATAAGCTTGATGAGGCATAAATGCCTTTCTATATATTCTATCTGCAGTTAATGCATCATAGACGTCAACTAAACCAACAATTTTACTATATAAGTGTATTTTATTGCCCTTTAGGCCGCTTGGGTAACCGCTGCCATCTATTCTTTCATGGTGTTGAAGAATAACAGAAGTAGCCAAGTTCCCTATTGTACTTTTTTCTCGAATCAGGTTATAGCCATCTTCAGAATGCATTTTTATTATATTAAACTCCTCATCTGTTAATGCTCCTGGTTTGTTAAGTATTTCTTTTGGAGTAAGTATTTTACCCAAATCATGTAGTATTGCACCAGTCCCTAATTGTACCAATGAACTATGAGGTAGTTTTAATGCATTACCCGTAAGCAACGCAAGGGTACAAACGTTAACAGAGTGTCCAAAGGTATAGTCATCAAAACTACGAATATCAGATAAGGACACTAAAATATCAGGTTTCTGAAGAAGGTTTTCAAGAAGTTTTTCAACAACACCAACTATTTTAGACTCATTTAAAATAAAGGATACTCTTCCACACTTCTGCTTATTCTCCACATTATTAAATATATTTTTTACTTTTTTAATAGCATCGTTTCTTGTTTCATCTGAAATAACATTTTCAATTTCTATATCTTTAATAAACCCGTCATCTATGTAGATGCTGGGTATATCCATAAGCTTTAAACGGTTAATTGCATTTTTTGTGAGAATCATTCCAGACCGTAGAAGCATAATACCTTCATTTGTATAAACAGAACTGCCTAACTTCATACCTTGGCGTAAATAATCAGCGGGCACTTTACGCATACAGAATTCCTCCAGTTTCCCTTAATGGAATACATTTTCCTTTTTCGACATAATCTTCTAAAATCCTTTTTTATATTAACGAATTGCCTGAGACAAACAATCTTAGATTACTGTCTTCCAGGTACAGGCAGGTAAAGTTCAGGCCATATTAGCAGAATTTTAGAAATTAAGAAGTATAAAGTAGGTCATTCAATGAAAAGACTTAAATTATATAAATAATTAACAAACTGTGATATATTAAAAAATAGAATTATCTTGAGGCTCACCACTAAACGCTGACAAAACAGCTAATAGCTCTAACGACCAGGTAAGGCATTTGGTCAAAAATTGAGATAGGAGGTTTTGCCATTGAACTTTGCATTGTACGGCTTCATCGCCTTGGGTGGTGCAATAGGGGCTTTAGGTAGATATTTACTTTCCAGCTGGGTCTATAACAAAGGTGATTTCATTTTCCCATGGGGCACCTTCGTAGTCAACGTATTAGGCTGCTTTTTTCTTGGAATGTTTTATGTATGGGGGGCAGAAAAGCTGATTATCAGTCCCAATATAAGGGCATTCCTAGCTGTGGGTCTCCTTGGAGCCTTTACAACATTCTCCACTTTTAGTTTGGAAACATTAAATATAATTAAAGAGGGTGAAATAAAAATTGCTCTTTTGAACATCATAAGCAGCTTAGTGGTATGCTTATTTGCAGTTTGGCTAGGCATGATGATTGCAGAACTAATGTCAAGATGAAGAGCTAAATTAAAGGTAGGAGTCTTTGTGCATTATGGGAGGGGTCGAATTTGAACTACGCATTATATGCCTTCATCGCCATGGGCGGTGCGCTAGGTGCTATAGCCAGACATGTCATTTCTACTTGGATTTATAATACAGGTGATTTTGTTTTCGCATGGGGGACTTTTGCTGTCAATGTCCTGGGATGTTTTTTTCTGGGACTGGTTTATGTATTGGGCACCGAGAAATTGGTTATCAGTCCGAACGTCAGGGCATTTTTGGCCGTTGGGTTTATGGGTGCTTTTACCACTTTTTCTACATTTAGTCTAGAAACTTTGAATATTATAAAAGCCGGGAACATAAAAATTGCCTTGTTGAATACTGTCGGAAGCATTGTTCTAGGATTGTTTGCAGTTTGGATTGGTACTGTATGTGCTGAGATCTTAATTAATATAAGGAGGAAGCAAAAAAATGGTGAAAATTTCAGGTTATAGATATTATTGAGAGCGTGGAATATATCGATAGCTATTAACAAATACACCCATAAAAAGTAATAGCTAGTAACAACTGTAGAAAGTAAAAATCCTACACAATGGAGTGTAGGATCATATCTAAACACATGTACTTATACTGAAACAACCTCTTTAACTTCTTTAACTTCTTCTTTTAATACTTTTTCAATTCCATTTTTTAAAGTCTGGTTGGCCATTGGGCATCCACCACATGCTCCCTTTAGTCTAACTTTTACAGTACCATCATCTTCAACACTAACTAATTCAACATCCCCACCATCTCTTTGAAGAAATGGGCGAACTTTATCTAAAGCTGCTATCACTTTTTCTTTCATATGTCTATCACTCCTTAGAAAAATTTACTAACATTATACCACACTATCTAATTTATATGTGAAGCAAATCCTAGAAATTATTAGTTCACAAGTCAATTATCTATCAACAGAAGCTTCCACTTAATTCTCATGATATTTCCTAAATGTTTTCAGATCTTCTGGGGTATTTATATTAAAAAAATTTTTAGTAGCTTTTTCTTCACTTAAAAGGTTACTCCATTTTGGATATAGTATCTTGGCATAAGGATAGAAAGCAATTATTTTATACTGTTCATCATTTAAACATTTTTCTATATAAGGAATACAATTTTTTGAGTAAACCGCAAAAAGAGGTTGAAGAAATTCTCCATTTTTTGGTACAACTCCATCGTAATCGGAAGTCATGTCACATAGATTCCGAGCAACTGTTCCATCAATGAAAGGCATATCACATGCAGTTACAAATGAGTACTTATTTCTGGCATGGGTGAGTCCTGAATGTATTCCACTTAAGGGCCCTTTATTTTTGACAATATCCGGATACTTTTCAAAGGGTAGAAATTCATATTGTTCAGGAGTATTTGTAATCACAATAATTTCGTCGAAGGAATCTTTTAATTGTTCAGCAATTTCTTCAATAAAAGTTTTATCTTTTATTGGGAGCAAAGCCTTATTAATTTTCATCCTGGAACTTTTGCCCCCAGCTAAAATAATTGCAGAAAACTTCATTTTTCAGATCCTCCAACAAGTATATGTTTACCATCAATTACTGTATTTCCTTCTATTTTTTCAAGAGCCTGGTCTAATGTCCAGAATAATTCAGTTACATTTCCTGGCCAAGAGTGATTTTTTAGTTTCGTCCACGCCTCATCAGTTACCTCTAGCATAGTGGATTTTTTTGTCCCTATCAATGTCTCTAATCTATAGTTCACCAGACATTCAAGATCTCCAATTCTCTCCTGCAGGGGTGGTATTAAAATATGATGCCCTGATAGCCTATAGTATAAATCCTGATCAAAGAGCCTTTCATTGACCATTTTTTCCATGTTTACTATGGAAGAAGCAAAAAACCTAAATTTTCTTTCTTTTGTTTTCCCGTATACATCAACAAATGTTTTTTGTTTAGAGGCTTTTAAAAGAGTTGATTGCTCCTTTTTCGTTAAGTAATTCACATTCTTTAGGTAGAGAGCACCTTTTTGGGACATTTCTAATGCCTTAATAAGTAATAGGTTATCGTTATTATGTTTTTCACAATCATATGTGATAAAAGGGCTGTTTGAATTCTGGAAATGAATTGCACGTGCTAAGGATTCCTTACCCGTTCCCTTAGCTCCTGTAATATAAAGATTCCCCTCACCTTCAGAAGCTCTTTTTGCTAGCTTAATTATATCCTTCCACTTTCTGTCTTCCCCTCTTAAATCAGAAAACGCAACTTTTTTTGTTACCCCAAAAACTGATTTTTCCAAGTCTGTCATTTTCTTATATTCCCATATTTCAAGCTGATCTTCTATACTAAGAGCACTTAAATAAACTATATTATTAAAGCTTGTTTGCTTATCTGCTATATTACCTATTAAAGCAATAATACCTTTTAAGTCACCTTCTTTTGTGATTATAGGAGCAGCTTCACCAAAAAGCCTATGCCACAGACTGTTATAGTGCTCAGCACCCCAAACAGAAACTTGATCTTTGTCTAATGCAGATAAACCTATGCAGTTAGTACCAGCTAGGTTCTCTGCTAGGGTTAAACCTGGTCTAAATCCTTTTAAAGCGTCAGAACCATCTCTAGTATGAAAAACATCAAGAATATTTCCTTCAGGATCTGATAGCAAAACAGCCAAGTCATGATTATATAAAGATTCTTTTAACCTTGTTACAGTAATTCCTGCAGCTTCTCGTAAATCTTTATAAGCTCTTTGAAGATCTTCTAATTTATCATTATTTAGATAATATAGGTTTTCTACACTTTGACAACGGCTTACCTGGTTATTCTTTGAACGAATCCATGACCGTAGTATTAAAGGAGAGATACCCCCAAACAATTCTCCATTATCAACAAACCTTTGCCATGCGCGTGAAATAATTTCGAAATCCCTATGCACATTCAAATTCTTCCCACTCCTTATTTAGACCAATATAAAACATTACTCTTCATAATGGGTTGTATTCTCTGCTTATCTAACAAAGAGGATAAATAAGCATTTATTGTAACAATTATTAACTGGTAGACAAAGTATGTATTACAGTCTGCATTAAAGTAATCTAAAGCGATTTTGGCTAACTCCTGTGATGTTTTTGGGCTACTAGCTATAGTGTTCTCAAGAAGTACATAAATCTCCTCTAAACGCCTTATATTAGCCTCTATGACCTGTCCAGTTTCTCCTCGGGTAGAATATATGCCCTGATGTGAATTAACATGAAAATTGCAATCAGGGTCATCTCGCAGCATAAACAAGGTCTCTATTGAAGCATCCACATCCATCAAAAATGGAACAGGATGCTTAGCTAGTGGACCTTCACTTAAATATGCATCTCCAACAAATAAGATACCATCTTTTTTTATGCCTATCATTCCTAAACTATGACCTGGCAAAGATATAATATCAAGTCCCCAGTAATCTATAAAATCCTTGTTGCACGAGATATCTTCTCCTGGGCTTTTAGGTCCCATATAAAATTTATTCTGCAGAATACGTGGAGGATTTGCCCCACAGAAAAGACTAAAAGGCTCCAGTTTAGGTGTTTTCAAAAAGTTTATTTCCCAAGCAGATGAATAAACAGGTACATTTGTGAGTTTCACCAGTCTTTGATTACCACCAAAATGATCGGCATGTCCATGGGTATTGATTATTGCTTGCAATTCAAAATTATGCTCTAAGATAAGATTGGATATTTTTTGTCCAGATGTTTTATCAAGACCAGTATCTATGATTATACATTCTTTACCTTGAATAATTAAACCCAAATTAATTGTTCTGCTCTCAATAACATATACCTTTTCTGTCATTTGTTTTAGTTGCATTTTTTGACCTCCGGCTTTACATGCTTAAAAAAAGGCTTCTGGTTAACCAAAGCCTTTCCTTTACTTATGTTCAATTTTATTATTTTAATTCCTTTTTCTTTAAAAATTTCTTTTTGGCTTTTTTGTAAACTCTTAACTCAATCGGTTGATACTACATGACATTATGTCTAAACCACAAGGAAACAATAACATTAGAAAGCGAGGTGATAAATTATATGCCTGAAAACTGCCCATTAACAAACTGTAAACATTTTGACAATGGAACCTGTGCAAACGAACAAATGAAAAACATTAAAAATAGTGTTTCCGGTTTAAAAGAAGGCGCTTCGGACTGTGTTGATTGTTTTGAAGCAAAATGCTAATTTTAGGTTTTAAATAACACAAAAATTAAACACCCGAATTTTAGGTTCGTTTCCCCCGAGCGAACCTTTTTTTACACTTCATCAATATCGATATCATCTATATCCTTCTTTATTTTCTCCACCTCTAACTCATACTCAGCCACTAAAACTATAACAGCACTTAAAGCTACAAAATATGGGAAAAACAAGGCTAATATAATACCACCATTAACTGGAATGCCAATAACTTTTTGGCCTTCCTTTTTCACTATTATTTTTGCCACATTTCCCTGTTTAATTAAATCTTTAATTCTGTTTAGTAAGTCTTGCCCTTTAACTTTCATTGTATTAAATTCACTATCAAATGTAGTCTTTTCTTTTTCAATAGCTACAATTGCTTCTACCACATCCCAATGATGACTTTCTAAGTAATCCCTAGCTTCCTCGTATGTTGCACCTGTTCTGTCTCTAACTAATTCAACTTTATCAAGTTTTTCCATAGCATTACCTCCCTAACAATTATTTCATGTATTCCTTTACTAAGAGTTTACCCTGTAAGTTCCATTTAATGCAACATATAATACAAAAAATAACCACCATTCTTTTAGGTGGTTATGATAGCTTCTTCTTTTTCAGTTTCACCTACTTCATTATAAAGAAGACCTTTAATTTCGTTAACTATTGTAAATGCAGTTTCTAAGGCAAACTTAGAATTATCTATATCTGCTATAGATAGGCATTCATACTCTGTCTGGAATCTCAAGTCAAAAATCTGAAAGATTGACTTGTGATAACATGGCTCCATTTTTCCACTAGTTACATAATATTTGCCAAGTGCAGCTAACATGGTTGTAGGCTTGTAGGCATTAATCTTATCTTGAGAAAATAGTGCTCTCATACTGTAGAAAACTGCATAATATGATCTGGATATTGAA
This sequence comes from Desulfitibacter sp. BRH_c19, assembly GCA_001515945.1. Classification (NCBI taxonomy): domain Bacteria; kingdom Bacillati; phylum Bacillota; class Clostridia; order Neomoorellales; family Desulfitibacteraceae; genus Desulfitibacter; species Desulfitibacter sp. BRH_c19. The sequence goes on along the minus strand of LOER01000004.1, from coordinate 83,777 downwards.
TCACCATAATGTCCAATTCTAAATAGTACTGATGCTGCTTGTAATGAAGATTGAGATTTGTCTAACCAAATGGTGCTCTGGTTTACATTGCTTTCCATACGTCTGCCTCCTGACATTCAATATCAGACAACAGCTTGCCTCTAATAATTTTATGACCTCTATGGAGGCCTTCTTCATATGAAGCGACTCTTAATGAGATTAGGTAATTAAAGCCATTTTTTAACATAATCTTGTAAGCGACATCATAAATACTATTAGTAATATCCGGATTTAATCTCCTTACAACTACTCGCACCTCCATGATTGTATGAGAGGAAACCCACTGGTTAGAAACATCCCCACAGGATATTGCAGCTATTCTGTTTCCAAACTCTTCCTCTATGCATTTTTTCACTTCATCAAGAATTCTTAAACATGTTTTGCTCCTGGAAGACAACTTGCTCACTCCTTTAATAAACATTTTTTCCTCCTACTTTATGGAAATTCTGGACAAGCCTCATAATACCTTTAGCGTAATACTGCGAATTGTGAGAAGGTTTAACTACAAATGACGATTCATGGAATATTCTAACAGAGTAATTCAAATAATAACAATTTACAATAATAAGAGGTATACTACATATATACACTAAATGGGACTGGGGGAATTTGTTTTGAATCGTATAACTTTTTTAGGAAGCGGCGGCGCTAGAATAATGTTATCTACACAAATTTTAGCTACTGGAGGAATGGTTGTTAAACTTGATGATACTCTTTTTTCTCTTGACCCAGGTCCAGGTGCCCTCATCAACATCTTTAGGCATAAGATTAGACCAACTACTTTAAATGGAATAATAGTCTCCCACAGACACCTAGATCATTCAGCAGATATTAATGTGATGATAGAAGCAATGACTAAAGGGGGCTTAGAGAAAAAAGGACAGGTTTTTGCCCCCTCAGATGCACTGGACATTGACCCAGTTGTCCTTAAATACCTTAGATCTTATGTTAAACAAGTATCACCTATAAAACCCCTGTCGAATTATCATATAAACAATCTAGCTTTTACCACTTCAATGCCACACCACCATGGTAAGCAAGAAACATATGGTTTTATATTTCACGGCAGTAATACTACCTTAGGTTATATCCCTGATACAGCATTTTTCCCTGAACTTCTAGATTTTTATAAAACTGATGTTTTGATTATATCCATGCTGCGACTGGAAAAAAGTCCAGTTTTACACCTTTGTGTTAATGATGTAGAAAAAATTATTAATTCTATTAGACCAAGGAAAACTATCTTAACTCATTTTGGGATTCAAGTTTTCCAAAAGGGACCTGAATGTATAGCTAAATATCTTGCAGAAAAAACAAATCTAAGTGTAACTGCAGCAACTGATGGACTCACCCTTGAGTTTTAGTTCGAATAAAGAAAATCGGAATCGGTTAAAATTATTAGGAGAAGCTTAGTTTTGAAGGGAAGAATTTATCGTGCTGATTGTTTTTGCCAGGACTATTATTCTCTTTCTCCTTGTAATGATTGTTATCCGGGTAATGGGTAAGAGGCAAATAGGAGAACTGCAGCCTTTTGAATTAGTTCTGGCTATTATGATTGCAGAACTAGCGACAGTTCCAATGGAGGACAAAGAAATACCTTTAATAAATGGAATTATTCCAATCATTACATTGTTGCTCCTCCAGGTTGTAATAACCTTCATTTCTTTAAGAAGTGACCGCTTACGAGGAGTTATAAGTGGAACACCTAGCATTCTAATTGAAAATGGTAAAATAATAGAAGATGAATTAAGGAAACTCCGCTATAACCTTACTGACTTACTTGAACAGCTACGTCTAAAAGATTTCCCAAATATTGCAGATGTTGAATATGCGATCTTAGAAACTAGTGGCGAGTTAAGTATCATACCTAAATCCCAGAAAAGGCCGCTTACACCAGAAGATTTAAAGGTTGACACTCCATATGAAGGTCTTGCACTTCCTTTAATAATGGATGGGCATATAAAACACAACAATCTAAAAAAATTTAACCTTGATACAAAATGGTTAAATTACGAATTAAATAAATTTGGTATTCATAGCTCTACGGAAGTTTTATTGGCATCTCTTGATACTAAGGGTGATTTGTATATACAAAAAAAAGGTACAAAAAGCAATAAAGATGGCACCCTGTAGTAAACTCGTTCAGCCAAAGCTGAACATCGGGAAATGTGATGGAGAATCTTTGACAAGGAATGATTTATTATGCGCCTAGTATTTACTATGGCTGTTGCCTTAATTGTTTTTCTTGGAATAGGTCTATATAGTGAAATATGGATTTCAAATACTGCCCAAGAAATTTCAATAGAAGTCTCCAAGCTTGAAGAAATGATTAATAATAGAGATTGGGATGAGGCATCCCAATTAATAGATAATATACAGAAAGATTGGTCCAGTATAGAGGAAAGCTGGGATATTATAGTAGACCACAGAGAAATGGATGAAATTGATTTGGCCTTAACTCGTTCAATTAAGTTTATAGAGGCTGAAAGTTTTGATTTAGCCCTTGCGGAAATAGCAGTTTTAAAGCATATGGTTTTACATATTGCTAAAAAAGAATCCCTGAAAATCCTTAATATATTCTAAAAGTGAATACAGTTTTAGAATATAGAATACAGGAGTTAGTGGTCAGAATGAGGTCATGGAAGAACTCCTGTATTCTGTCTTCTGAATTCAAATCATGTTTTAGATATTTGTACATCTGGTCTTACTACTTGTATCCAGGTCTTTCCCTTCACAAAGCTAACTTGTTCCCCGTTGTCATTATAGTAAATTGTGGGTCCTGTCATGTTTTTCTTCTCCCATGTTCCTTGATAATACTGCCCACCTAAAAAATATTCAGCTTTACCCTCACCAACAACATCTACCCAGATGTGCAGCAATTTAGTTTGTAAACTACGGTGATTAGCATATTGAATAACTATGTTATTTGTAAAAATTTGTTGACCTGTTTCTCTATCATCATGCACTTTGTCATTTATAAATCTCAGGTAAACCTTATTATCATTGTCCCATTCATATCTAACCCTGTTAGATCCGGTGTAGCGAACGCTAATCTCTGTATATGTAGGTTCTATCTCTGGTATATCTACGAAGACCCAGTCCTTGAACTTCCCATTTTCCTCTTTACCCTTTAAAGCCTCTGCAAAGTTTAGATATGTACTATGCGGTCTCTGTCTTTGCTTATCTAAGAAAAATCCTCTGTGCCCCCTGGTGTCATCTATGTCTCTAATTTTCCACTCTACAGCTTTTGCAAATGCATCATCAGATCCCCCTACATGTGCATAATAGGCGTCCCATTCCTTAGCTAGCTGCATATAGTATGGTCTAGCACTCCTTATAGGGCCAACAAACTCAGGAGGATTACCATAAAATAGTGCCATAAGCCTAGTTATTAAGCCCTCCGCCTCAATTTCATAGACTATGTCTGCTTTTATCAGCCCTGATTGTGGTCTCGCAGGAGAAAGATTGTCCACCATAACTGCTATAAGGTTTCCTGTTGTTTCTACCTGCATCCCTGTCAATGGATTATATATTCCTGAGGGTTCTTCAGGTATATCTATCACAGCTTCTTCTGAAATCTCATTATCCACATCTGTTTTATCTGAGTCATTATCATTATCATTGTCAGTCCCACAGCCCCCAATGACATTTATGGTCAATAGAATTATTAACATCAAGGTCAATAGCCATTTTTTCATAGATTATGATCATCCCTTCATTCCATCTGTCTATATAATTTCTGCACCCAATACATTTTCCATTTGCTGAAGTGCAAACCTATGGGCCTCGGTATCAAAACTTGCTACCCCATCCTTATATACGATTACTCTATAATCTCTGTTGCAAAGCTCTTCAACAGTATAAAGTACACAAATATTAGTGCAAACGCCTGTTATATATATCTCATCAGGATTTTCCCTTTTTAGTATTTCTTCCAGATTTGTGTTGTGAAATGCACTATGACGTTTCTTTTCTATGCTATTCACCTTGGGATACATTTCTAAAAAAGTTAATTCTTCAATGACTGTTGCGCCCCAGGTCTCCTTAATACAATGAGCTGGAAAACGTTCAAATTCCAAATCATTTATGATGTGCGCATCCTTTACCAAAACAATAGGCTCGTTAGCTTTAATAAATTCATTAACTTTCTGGATCACAAAGGGGGTAATACTTTCAGCATCTTCACCACAATTCAATTTTCCATCAGGATGCATAAAATCATTTAGCATATCAATTACTAGCAACATTTTTTTTGGCATTTTTAGTTCCTTCCCTTAATTTAATATATTCTAATTCTATGCAGCAAGGAAATTATCCTGCCCCAAAATCAAAAGAAAAAGAGACCTTTTTTGGGCAAGGTCTCTTTTAGTTTAGATTCCTATTTACTAGAAAAATATTCCTTTAGGCAATGGTACTAGAAATACATTAGCAAATAATGTATAAAACCCGGTAGAGACGACAACTGCCAGAAGTGTGGTCTTTAAGGCACTTTTAGGTGAACGATCCTCTGCCAAGAACCAGAAGAATACCGCCATAAAGAGCATGCTAGTCAGAAGGAACCCTAAAATTGGCATTAATGCAACATAAGCTATCATACCAAGGAGCATAGCAAACATATAAATCTGTCTGTCACCATCGAAAGTCTTGATATGCTTTGGTTTTTTAATACCTATTACCAACTGTATTATTGTAAAAAATGCCAACACAACTATAATGACCTTGGGGAAGAAAGAACCAAGATAACTTACATTTGCTAAAGAATTCCAAGCTACAGCACAAACAGCAAGTAGAAATACAGAAAAGATATTTTCATTAGTTAACATGGGTTTCTCCCTCCTGTCTTTTTTTCATTGCTTCTATCTTCTTTTGACGTTTATCTGAAATAAAAGGCCAAAGGGCGGAAATAATGCACATTACTATTAGCACTAGGGAAATAGGCCTTGTAAAGAACATTGCTAATGTGTTACCTGAGGCTTTTCCCATTAGCATTGCTTGAACCAGTCCATTTTCCGCAATACTACCTAAAATTAAACCTAGTACTATGGGCCCTGGGGGATACCCAAGTTTTCGAGTTATATATCCTATTAAGCCAAACAGTACCATAATATATACATCAAGCATATTATTACGAATACTATAAGAGCCTATCACACACATGAATACAACTAACGGTGCTAGATATGAAGGTGATATATTAATGACTCTAGCCACATATCTCGAACCGTAAAAACCTAGAAAGAATAAGGCAATATTTGCGAAGATTAAAGAAATGAGAAACGTATAAGTTATCTCACCAAATACGGTATAAAGTTCAGGTCCAGGCCTTAAACCTTGAAGCATTAGGGCACCTAGGAGGACTGCAGCTGGTGCTGCTCCTGGTATACCAAGAGTTAACAACGGCACAAGAGAACCCGCGACTTCTGAGTTATTTGATGCTTCTGCAGCAGCAACGCCTTCAATTATTCCAGTACCAAACTCCTCAGGTTTTTTTGAAAACCTTATGGCTTCATTATAAGATACCAGAGCTGCGATATTACCACCTGCACCAGGAACAATTCCTACAAAAGCTCCAATTATTGCTGACCTAAATAATAGCATTGGTTTACTACTTAGCTCTTTAATAACAGACCATGCTACACCCTTTTGGGATTTATAAATATTAATCTTAGCCTTGTCAGCAGTTCGCTCTACCATATTAAATATCTCAGGGATACAGAACAAACCTATCAAGGCTACTATTAGCTGTAAGCCGGCCTGTAATTGATGAAATCCAAAGGTAAAACGCATGTCCCCTCCTATTGGGGAGATACCTATGGTTCCCAGCAGAAGGCCTAGTGCACCACCAATCAAACCTTTAATGATTGATTTAGATGCGAGTGTTGCAATGATGGTTAAACCAAATATAGCTAGCCAAAAGTATTCAGGAGGTCCGAATTTTAGGGCTACATTTGCTAATAGTGGTGAGAATAATAATAGTATAACTGCTCCTATGAGGCCACCTACACTCGAACTATAGGCTGCTGCAACTAGGGCATGTTCTGCCTTCCCCTTTTTTGTTAGAGGATAACCATCAAAGGTTGTTGCAATTGATGAAGGTGTCCCTGGAGTATTTATTAGAATTGCCGCAATACATCCACCATAGATTGCACCCACATATACTCCACCCAAAACCATCAAAGCTGTAGTAGGTGGCATAGTAAAGGTGAATGGGACAAGTATTGCTAAAGCCATGGTAGCAGTAAGACCTGGCAGCGCGCCTACTATAATCCCAGCCGATAGTCCTACAATCATTAGAAAGAAGCTTAATGGATCAAAAACATTTCCTAGTGCCACGATGAAATTCTCCAACATATCTATACGTCATCTCCTTTCATAAATAGTGATTTTCCCGGGTCACTTAAGACCCGGGAAAAAATCCACCATATTACTGTAAGCTTTCTAATAACTCAGTATATGTTTTTGTCATGGCATCTAGATAAGCTTCTGCTTCATCTATACCCATTGCTACAGGCACAAAACCTTGTTCTGTCATTTGCTCTCTAAGACTCTCATTATTTGCAATCTCCATAAATGCATCAGAAAGAACTTGTTTGTACTCATCAGGGGTTCCAGGAGGAACTCCTACACCTCTATCAATACTTGGAATCATGTCGTATCCTTTTTCAATAAAGGTTGGAACATCTGGAAGAGCTTCAAATCTTTCAGTACCGCCAAAGGCTAGTATTTTCATACTATCTTCATACTTTACTAAGGCGTCAGAGTTAGCCATTACTGCAGCGACGTGACCACCTAAAAACGCTTGCATTTGTGGAGCAGCTCCAGTAAATGGAACATACGTCATAGTAACACCAGTTAATGCTTCAAATTCGATAGCTGCAATGTGATGTCCTGAGAATGTTCCTGAACCACCTACTGTAACAGCTCCAGGATTTTCAGTAGCATATTCAATAAACTCTTCTAAAGTATCAAATGGGCTATCTTTTTGAACAGCAAGACCAACTGGAGTTCTCTGGAAGAAAGCTACAGGCTCTATCTGATCAGTTGTGTAACCTGCATTATCCCTGGATAATGGTTGTAATATAATGTGAGGAATGTTAATTCCAGTCATTGTGTATCCATCTGGTTTAGCATTCACCATTTCTGACCAACCAACTGCTCCACCACCACCAGCTTTATACGTTACAACAACACTAGTTCCAAGAATCTCTTCTAACAATGGTTGCTGCCTTCTAGCCTCAACATCCGACTGTCCACCTGGATCAAATGGAATTACATAAGTGATGGCTTCATCTGGATAATTTGGATCAACAGTTGCTTGTTCTTGACCCTCATCAGGTTCTTGCTCTTCTACGTTACCACCATTACCTCCGTCATTACCGTTGTTTCCGCCACAACCAACTACTAAAGCCATGGACAACAATAAAATCAACAAACACAAACCTAATAATTTAACCCTACGCATTTAATGAACCTCCTCCTAATATCTCTTTTTTATTTTTAAAGGAATTATCCCTTTAAAACAAAGTTGTTCTTACCAGATAAAGGTTTCTAGTCTATTCTATTAAAACATCTTTCTCAACATTTTTAAGATGTTCTAGCATAGCTTCTCTTGCTTTTTCTCCATCTCTAGCCATAAGGGCATCTGCTATTTTGAGGTGCTCCTTTAATGATCGCAATGGCCTACCCTCAACAATAGAGGCTCTTGCCCTGGAGTCAGAGAGCAAGTCCAACAAATTATCCATAATATTCTCAAGAACACTATTGTTAGCAGCTTCTGCAAGTAAATGATGAAACACCCCATCCTGTTTGGCTAGAACAGTTAAAAAGTCACTATGGGTACCCTTTTCTAATATATATATAGTCTCGTTCACCAAATTATATATCTCTTTTAACTGGTCATCTGTTCCATTCTGACAAGCCCATACTGCTGCCTCGGTTTCTATTAGCTTTCTTATTTGGAAGAGCTCCTCAATTTTTCTCTGGTCTACAAAAATCTGAGAGATAAATTTCTTCATATACTCATCAGGGTCATTATTTGTTATGAAAACTCCTTGTCCGTGCCTAATACTCACTACTCCTGATACTTCAAGGAGCCGCAATGCTTCTCTAAGGGAAGTTCTGCTAACGCCTAGCATGGTTGCCAATTCTCGTTCTGAAGGTAGTTTGTCACCTGGTTTTAAGTCCCCATGCAAAATACCCTTCTTTAATTCTGCTATTACCTTCTCATAGACGTTGGCAGAGTTTTCATTGACTGATTTAAATAATGTTTTTTCTTCGACCCACATAATCTACACCTTCTCCTAAGATACTAAATGCTTAAGCCAACTCTATGAATTGCAAAGCCTGTTGTTTCTTTTAAAATCTCACATTTAGTAAGTTTTCCTGAGAGGGTTTCAACTACTTCATTGTAAATCATATCCCCAGCTTCTTCTAAAGAGATTTCTCCAGCAAGAATACCACTTACATCCAAATCTACAGTATCATTCATTTGTCTCCAAGAATTAAAATTACCTGTTATTTTAATTGTTGGCATTAATGGATTTGATATAGTGTGGCCTCCACCTGTTGAAAACACCAACACCTGTGCTCCAGATGCTGCAATGCCGGTAATGGATTCTGCTCCATGTCCAGGAGTAGCCATAAGATAAACACCTGGTTCTTTGTTTGTGATTATGTCAGCATGCTTAACAACATCAATGATTGGGGCTGAACCACTCTTTTTAGCACCACCAAGTGATTTTTCTTCTATCGTACTAATGCCACCTGCTATATTGTCACCAGTAGGCTGAGAACCTCTGATATCTTCGCCTGTAGCAAAAATTCTAGCTTCGAAGGCACCTATTTCATCCATTATCTTCTTGGCAACTTCTGAATTTTTGGCTTTTGCTGTTAACCACTCCTCAGCACCCATTAATTCTGGAAATTCAGCTAAGATGGATCTTCCACCTTCTCTTATAAATCTGTCTGAACAAAAACCTAAGGCTTGGTTAGATGAAATTCCAGAGGTTGTATCGGAAGTGCCACAGTTAAGTCCAAACAGGAATTGACTAACATCGGCTTCCTCTCTTTTCATGGTAGAAAGCATTCTTCTTAGATTCATAGCCTTTCTAGTAGCAACTGCAGTAGCTTCAATGGCTCCTCCTACTTCTCTAATGTTAACTGATTCTACAGGTTTTCCTGACTTAGCTATTTCTTCAGTCATTTCATCAATATTGCAATAAGCTTCTTTAAAATGGTCTACTATAAGTACTGCACCAACGTTTGGGTTTTTTGCAAGATTACAAAGTGTTTTGAATGTCATTTTAAGATCGGACATTGTCTGGCATCTTCCAAGGTGGTGTGTGATTGGAACAGCCCCTTCAATAGTATTGGCTACTCTTTCCACAACACTATTTGCATAAATAGTAGCTGATAATACTAATAAATAGTTTCTTGAACCTACTTGTCCATCTGGTCTGTAATATCCATACCATTTACCCATTAACATGCACATCCTTTCTCTTTTGCTGCTAAGTCTCCTCTACCTCTTAAAGGTTCGATGTTTTGTATATGAGTATGTTCACCAACAGCTATGTCTGCTGTTGCTCTGCCTATACTTAACCCATATTTATAGACTATATCTCCTACCTTAATTGGTTTTATTGCCACCTTATGTCCATAAGGTATATCAGAAGAAACCTCAATTTGCAGGTCTTCTCCTAGTACAGTTACAGGTATTGTCATACCCTTTTTTACATCATTACTTAAAATTGTAGCTACATTGTCCTTTACTTCATCAACTACCCAAGAAATCTTTGTGGCCATTAATATTCCTCCTTTTTTAAATTGTTTTGCTGAGGTATCTCCCCTAGTTAAGTACTACTACCATATATCTTATTAGTACTTTCCTTGAACTGGTAAGAAGTCTGTGGTCGGTGGTCCAACCTCTATCTAAGATTATTCTACATTGCTTTTTGTTTTCCTGCTGCTATAAATAATTATTATGGATAAATTTAATATATTTAGTTTTTATATGTTCCCAATGTTTTCATGCTTGTAATTTAAATCTGTATTCATGCTTTATATAGTTATACCTTTTTCTTATGCTTGGCAATTGAAATATCCCTTGTTTATCCTGGTTACCCAAGAACGCATAAAACCCCTCCAAAAAACAAAGATTATATGGTGAAGCTTATACTTAGAAATCAATGAAAAGTTGCAGCAATGAAGTAAGTAACTGATGCATTAGAAGTAAAGTTTAGATGTGCAACTTATGGTTAAAGAGGGTTAGGGGAGGTATTACAAAATGGACCTAAATGAGCTAAAGGAATATAAAGATAAGATCCATTACATTGATAAAAAAGTAGAAAACAATTTATCAGTACTTGAGTACTTTTTTGTTAATAGTGAAATAATATGCAAAAGAATAACCAATACCTCCAACAAAAAAGCACTCTATGGAATAGCATATCTTGATAACTCAATTGACATAAACCTCCTTAACAGAGATGTATTAAAACCCATCAGAAATCATGTGTCAAAGGGCTCTGCTCAAGCAATTGTAATCTCAGAATTAGAAGATTCCATTGGTAATATAAGTGAAGTATGTAATCTGGATGAAGCAATGGATTTTTTAGTGCAGGGGTTTGTATTATTCTTCGCAGAAAGTTATGAAAAAGCTTGGATGATAGAACTTAAAGGCTTTCCAAAGCGCCCTGCAAAGGATCCTGAAAATGAGGGCCAGGCACGGGGACCCAGAATAGGGTTTACCGAGATCCTAGGGGAAAATACTGCACTTATTAGAAGGTTAATAAAATCTAGTGAGCTCAAATTTAAAACATTTGTTATTGGTACAAAATCCAAAACAATGATTCAACTTGTATACATAGAAACGCTAATAGAGCAAAACGTTTTAAAGGAAATAGAAAAACGTCTAAAATCCATTAAAACAGATGTAATTGTAGGTACAGGTCAGTTTAACGAGTTTATAACTGACCACCCTAGTTCTCCTTTTCCTCAAACGTTAAGGACAGAAAGACCTGACTCGGCTGCAGCAAACCTGTCGGAGGGCAGGGCAGTAATCCTGGTGGATGGTCAGCCTGATGCCATAATAATACCTGCTCCAATGACAGTCTTTTTTCAAACACTAGACGAATATAATACACCTTGGATATTTGGTTCTTTGCTTAGACTTATTAGGTGGGTCAGTTTCATAATAGCTTCAAGTCTCCCAGGTTTTTATATTGCAATAATATCTCTAAATCACGAGATCCTGCCTATTGGGTTTCTAGTGATTATAGCAGAATCTAGATCTAGAGTTCCCTTTCCGCCCTTAATTGAAGCTTTTTTAATGGAGATTACCATCGAAATTTTGCGAGAAGCCGGTATTAGACTCCCTGGACCACTTGGTCAAACTATAGGTATAGTAGGAGCCATAGTTATAGGGGATGCAGCTGTTCAAGCAGGGCTAGCAAGTAATATTATGGTTATTGTTGTTGCCGTTACTACCATTGCTACCTTTGTACTTCCTACCTTTGAATTTGGTTTAACTCTTAGATTTATCCGTTTTCCACTTATGATACTGGGATATTTCTTTGGTTTTGTGGGATTATTATTGGGTCTTGCATTTATGATAGCACACTTATGCATTATAGAAACCGTTGGCATACCATATCTAACCTCAATATCACCCTTTAGAACAAGAGATATGCAGGACACATTCTTACGCTTGCCCCCTTTTTTAATGACCAAGCGACCTGCTAGTGCAAGGGATTCAAAGAGAATTGTCAATAATCGGAGGAAAAAATGAAGCAGTTAGGTGGGAAAAATACAATCACAAGCTTTCAACTAATTTTTTTGATACCAGGCATTCAAGTTGGTGTAGGTATTTTGTCCCTATATAGAACAGTTTTCGAAGCAGGTGCTGGTCCTGATGCTTGGATTTCTATAATCATTGTGGGATTTCTGGCTCAAACAGCTATTTTCTTAATGATCCATTTGGCAAGCTGTTTTCCAGAAGACAGCCTTATAGATTATGTAAACAAGCTCTTGGGAAAATTTCTTGGCAAGCTCTTTTCTGCTGGAATTATGCTGTATTTCATAATCACTTCGGCTTCTATCGCCAACGTCTTTGCGTTCGTTCTTAGGATATGGGCCTTACGTGAAACACCATTTTTTATTCTTGTCTTATTCAGTTTAGTGCCAGCTTCCTACATAATTGCTAATGGAGTAAAGGTATTGGCCAGATTTTCTTTTATTGTATTTGCTTTAACTTGGTGGATTATATTGATACTTATTGTACCAATTACCCAAGGAGATATTCTAAATATCTTACCAGTGGGTCAATCTGGACTCTACGGCATAATTAAAGGAACACTTGGAGCTTCCTTCGCATTGGTAGGTCTTGAGTTTTTACTTCTCTTATATCCCTTTGTGGATAGAAAGAAGGATGTACTTATCGCTGCTTCCGTTGGAAATTGGCTTACAATAGCAGCTTATGCACTGACTGTCATAGCTTCAACTATTTTCTTTTCTCCAATGGATATTGTCAAACAGATTTGGCCTTCACTCCAAATGTTGAAGATTCTGCAATTCACCTTTTTCCAAAGGTTCGAGGTGCTAGTCTTAAGCTTTTGGCTACTTCTTGTTATTGTTACAGTAGCCGCCTATCAGTGGGGGGCTGCATATACATTGCATAAGCTTCTCAATCTAAAAAGTTTTCAAATTAGTGTGCTTTCTATTGGTGGAATTATATATATTGTTTCTACAATATTAATTAAAGACCTAAATCAGGTACTAAGTATACTAGATTCACTTGGGTTCGTTGGCATTGCCTTAATCTCCATAATCCCTTTTATGCTTTTGATAATCTATTACCTCAAAAAATGGAGGTCAAAAAAACATGACAAGTAAACTCAAACTTATATCAATAATTATTTTGATTATTATTGTATCTTTTACACTCACTGGCTGTTGGGATACAACTCCCGTAGAGACGGTGGGCTTTGTAATATCCCTTGGAATTGATTTGGATGAGGATGATCCAGAACTATACATTTTTACTTTTAGTAGCCCTGTTTTTAGTGAAGATGCAGAGGAAAACATTGAGGTATTAAGTACTAAAGCAAGGTCTATCCTGGATGCTGTAGAGTTCATCCATAAGGTAGGAGGAAGGGTGTATGTACCTGATCATTTGCAGGTACTCTTGGTTCATGAAAATGTCGCAAAAAAAGGCGGCTTACTTGCCTTATTTGATACCTTATACAGGGATCCCGAGGTATCTAGTTTAGCCGATTTGGTCATATGTAAAGATCCTGCAAAAGAAATAATTGCCACCAATTTCATGGATAAGCCAAGAGTTGGCATATATATTAAAACTTTATTAGATACCCTAGTTTTAGCCGATGAAATAATGCCATCAACACTACTTCTCCACTTTCGACAACAGGCAATGGACTACGAAGTTGGTAGAGATCCTACCGCACCTGCAATAATAGTTCTAGAAAATGGAGTATATATAAAAAATATAGCACTATTTAAGAAGGATAAGCTTGTTGGTTATCTAGAAGGTCAGCAAAATATTTGGTTCACTATTCTAGCGAAAGGGGCACAACCAACTTTTTTCTACCCAAGGGTAGATAATGAATATGGTTTTATCACAAAAAAAACCACCAGGAAGATTACACCAGAATTAGTTGATGGAAACATTTCCTTCACTATGGATGTGGATATGGAACTAAGGCTAGACCAATCCACCAGCAGTCTATCCATGGATTTAAGTAATGACGATTTCAAGAAAAAGCTTGAAGCTGAGGTAGCAGAATATCTAAAAGCAGAATTCAAAAAGACTGTCCAAAAGATGCAGGAGGTTAACTCTGATCCCCTGGGTTTAGGTAAAAGATTTCGCGCAAAATACTTTGACGTCTTCAATGAAATAAACTGGAGGGAGCATTATCCCTACGTAGATATCAATGTTAATGTATCTGTAGACATTACTCAGTATGGTATTGTTAAATAATTACTGTTATAAGCTAGGCCCTAAACGGCTGAGACCAAATTCAAAATGACCCAGCTTTTCAGCCTTTGTTAATTTCCCATTAGCAGTTTTAAGAATCTCCTCAAAAATATTGGCTCCAACTTGATCTATTTTCCCTTCACCAGAAATAATTGTGCCAGCGTTTATATCAATATTCTCTTCCATAAGTTCATATGTTTTGTTATTGGTAGATACCTTTATTACTGGGACTATTGGGCAACCTACAGGAGTACCCCTTCCAGTAGTAAACACCACTAGTTGCGCACCGCCTGCAGCCATACCTGTTATAGATTCAACATCGTTTCCCGGAGTATCCATTATTACTAAACCCTGTTGTGTAGATTCATCACCATAACCTACTACTTGAACAATGGGCCTTGAGCCACCTTTGTAAATACACCCTAGCGACTTTTCTTCAATTGTTGTTAGACCTCCTGCAATATTGCCAGGTGAAGGTTGTGCACCACGAATATCTACCTTCAGCTTTAAACAGTCCATTTCCCTGTCTGCAACTATTCTTTTAATCTGACTGGCTACTTGACTGTTAACAGCTCTTTTGCAAAGGATATGTTCAGCACCAATAAATTCAGTAGTTTCACTTAAAATAACACGTGAACCAAGATCAACCAGCATGTCTGAAGCAGCTCCTAGTGCCGGATTGGCTGAAAGTCCTGAGTATGCATCAGAGCCACCACATTCAGTACCAAGAGTTAGCCTTTCTATTGAAATACTCTCCCTTTTCTGCTCGGCTAGAGCTAACATCAGTTTCCTACCAATCATGATACCCTTTTCAGTAGTTGCTAAAGTTCCCCCTACTTCTTGTATTACTAGTGTTTCAACAGGTTTGCCTGTTTTTGCTATCTCTTGTGCAATTAACCCGGCATGGATAGTTTCACATCCCAAACCCACAACCAATACTGCACCCACATTGGGGTTTTTGCCCATTCCTGATAATATTTTTAGAGTGGTCTCCTTGTCAACACCAATTTGGGAACATCCATGCTGGTGGGTAATAAGACGTGCCTCTGGTATTCCGGAGGCAATGTTTGCAGCAACTGTATTGGCACATACTACTGAGGAAAGTATAAGTAAATGATTTCGAATTCCTACATCACCATTTTCTCTAACAAAACCATTAAAATGCATATTATTTGGCTCCTTATTTAACTGTTTCCTGGGCTCTTTTTATCCAAGCTTTGATTATGTCAAAGTCATTGTTGATGTCACTATTATACTGCTGTAAACTACCTGTATTTATATAGAATGATTGAACATCATTTCTCTTGCAAATATTCCTTACTTCATTGATTTTATGAAAAATATGATCTTCAGATGCAGTATATACATCAGAGGTAGGCTTTAAGCAAAACTCTAAAGGTATATTAGGACAGCTACTAGCTGCAGTTTCATAGTTGGTCCATGCACTAACATTTAAAAGATCTATATTTGCTATCTGTTTTATATACGGAAGCATTAAATTAATGTTTCCACAGCTGTGCCAGTAGGATATCCCGCCATGAAATTCAGATAACTCCTGCTCATAGGGGAGCGCATATTCCTTATATAGATTTGGTCCTATAACATTACAGTCTACTTCATCATTATACAGCAACCCTTTACCAATTGGACTGCCTAGAACTTTTTTGCGTTGTACATACCAGTCCTTATGGGCATCTGTTAAATATCTTATTAATTTATGAACAAAGCCAGGATCAGTCATACAGTCTATAGCAAAATTTTCAAAGCCCCTGACATGAAATGCTAATGCAAATGGTCCTCTGAGAAGCTCTGGAGGCGCAACGGTAAAGCCACTATCCTTTAGAATTTCTGATAGCTCATTATAAAAATATACTCCTAATGCACCCAGACCATCTTTTTCAAATACTGGTATTTCAAGACTATCGAGCATATCCTTCTTCTTCATTGGTGTTCTATGTCCCATCCATGGGTAATCATCGTCATGGTAGATAGTATCTATTCCAAAAAATGAAGCATCAAAACTAGTACCAAAGTAGATGGGAATGGTTCTAGTTAAAAAAGTATCTTCGCCCATGTGAAATAAATCAATAGCATTTTGCAGATAATGTTCTAGATACACCATTGGTTTAGTGTAATAATCCTTCACACTAAAACCATAAATTTTTGCAAACATCGTAGGACCTGGATCAGCAACAATTGGTATTTTATTGTTAATCGCATTTTGATTTCTACTAGGATGTCTAAACTTATCTCTACTATAGGTAGGTGCCTCTTTCCATAATTGAATCCTTCTGTTGTTTTCGCCGTTTTCAATAAGCTCATCAACCCTATCTAAAAGAGCCTTTATTCTATCATTTATCATTGCTAATCCCCCTTTCTCTATTCTACTGCCTGGATCTTATCCCCTAACCTCTGATCCAAAATCTTATGAATTCTGCTTTTTACCATAGAATAATTATACTGATCAGCAGGTGAAAGAGGCTGTTTCGGTTTTCCAAAGTTAAAGCCTCTAACATCAAGAGCTGCCTTAAAACCTATGGGGAATGGTAACGAAAACATTGCCCTAACTAAGTTAAGAATAGACATTTGGAGTTTTTGGGCTTTTTCATAATCTTTCTTCTGCCAAGCTTCATAAATTCCAACCATGATTTCTGGGACAACACCTACTGTGGCTGACATTGTTCCCTTCGCTCCTGCCATAAGTCCTGTTAAAAACATTTCTTCTCTACCAATTAGGATATTAAGGTCTTCTCCCGCAATGCTTATTTTGTCCATGAAATGCATCAAATCAACCATACTACCACTACTATCCTTCATGCCAATAATATTATCCAATCTGCTTAATCTTTTGATTACATCATAGCTAATGGGCTGCGCAAATAAAGGTATATTGTATAAATTTATTGGAAAATCCGGTAGCGCCTTTGCAAGTTGTGTATAATGCTCTTCAATAATCTCCTGTGTCGCAGGATAATAATATGGTGGTGCTACTACTACAGATTTACAACCAATTTCCTTAGCTGCTTTAGTTAGCTTTATACACTTAGCCGCACAGCTATCAGCTGTCCCAGGCACTACTGGGACTCTACCGGCAGCTTCGTCAACTACAATTTCCATTACTCTAACTTTTTCATCAAAACTCATATGAACAAATTCTCCCACACTACCTAGTGGGAATAATCCAGTTACACCTTTTTTTATCAGCCAGCTCACATACTTTCTTAATTGCTCTTCATTTACTATCCCTTCATTGTCAAAGGGAGTAATCATCGCTGGATAAACACCCTCAGGTTTAAAAAAGTTCTCTTTTGTATTCATATTATCCGCCCCCCATTATAGGAATCAAAGCCATTACATCTCCATCAACCAAAGCCCTTTTTTCAATAGGCATTTTTACTGCCCTACCATTTAACATAAGGCAAATCCTGTTTTTCTCTAAATTAGATTTTAATGGCCAATTAATAATTTTCTCAATCTCTTTTAATGCTTCATTTAAATCTTTACTAACAGTTAAGATTTTTTCCTTAGCACCTACTTCAATTGCTGTAACGGCAAAGAACTTTATTTTAATTCTAGCCTTAGACATTATCACTTAATCCCAATTGATTAAGCTTTTTTGAAGTGGGTTTTCCGTCCTTAGTCCATCCCCGAACGAGATAATAGTCTTGAAGCATTTCTTCAAGAGGAACAATCTGCCCCTTGCCAGGACCTTCTGAAAGTCTTTCTTTTAATAGTCGTGCAGGAAGTGTATCATCCTTGGATGTAATACCTTCACTTAAATTGAAAAGACGTGTCAGGTTATTAACTCTTTCACCTATCTTCATTAGCTCTTCAGTTGATGAAAAAATCTTCTGTCCAGTAAGTGAATATAGTAAATCAGTAATTTGATTTGGCCCCAAGGCAAATATTGCAAACAAACAAATGCCTAAACTATCTACAATAGTAAACCAATCCTGCTCATTCTTTACCAATTCAGCCTTAAACTCAGTAGATAAAGGATCCATCCTGTGGTTATTGCTTAGTACCTCTGCCTTTACTGGAAAAGCACTTAAATGACATCCACCCCTATCACTAGTAGCATAAGCGAGTCCCATTCCAAAGGATGCTCTTGGGTCATATGCAGGAAGTTCTAACCCTTTTACATGCATAGCAAAACTTTCACTATCATGCCCCAAAACCTTGGCAGCACGCCTAACTCCCTCTCCTAAGGTCTCACCAAAGCCTTCCCTTTTTCCCATTAGATGTACTAGGTTAATTATTGCGTCATCATTTCCAAAGGAACACTCAAAACCTAATTGTTCCTTGCTAACTAAGCCCTTCTCATAACATTCCATTATGAAGCCAATTGCATTACCAGCAGAAATTGAATCAATTCCATAATAATCACAAAGGTATTCAGCATAGACAACCGCACCCATATCACTATTTCCACAATGAGCGCCAAACGCCCAGACATTCTCATATTCAGGACCTTCTACATATTTATCAACATATTTTCCTTTTTTCACTTTTGAATATTTGGAACAGGCAATTGGGCATCCGAAGCAGGATCTATCCTGTTCATATAGCTCTTTTACAAGTTCATGCTCATCCACTTCTTCGGCACCTGAATAGGTTCCTCCCTGGAAATTCTTGACAGGCAGCACTCCGGCTTCTCGAATAAACGAATAAATACTGTTAGTTCCAAACTTGGGTCTAGATCCTCCTGTGTCTGGACTAATTGCTATCTCGTTTTTAGCTTCCCTGTTAGCGATCATAAACTCTTGGTAATTATCAATATTTATTCCATTGTTTCCTTTAACTACAACAGCTTTTAGATTCTTTGAACCAAAAACTGCTCCTGCTCCGCCTCTTCCGTAGGCTCGTCCTTCTGCTATTACACCTGCCATCAGAACCTGTTTTTCTCCTGCTTCCCCAATGCAGGCAACCTTGTAATCCTCACCGTGCTTTTTCTTTAGTAATTCGTGGGTTGTTAAGGTATCTATTCCCCATAAATCTTCGGCGGCTTCTATCGTTATTTCACTATTATTGATTAGAACCACTACAGGATTTTCTGCCTTACCCTTTATCTTAATAATATCAAAGCCTGCTGCTTTCATCTCTGGGCCAAAGCTTCCGCCACAGTTACTGTCAAGCCAGATGCCAGTTAATGGACTCTTTGTCACAATTACGGATCTACCACTAGCAGGGGTTAGTGTTCCTGTTAGTGGTCCTGTTGCAAAGATAAGCATATTTTCAGGCGACAAAGGGTCACAGTTTTTTGGCAATTCATCATGTAGTATTTTAGCTCCAAAACCCTTTGCTCCCAGATAATTTTCTACTAATTCTTGGGGTAAATCTTCTATATTGAAGGATCCTTCAGTCAAATCTATAGTTAAAATCTTACCTGCATAACCTGGAAGTTTATCATTCATAATATACACCTACCTAACTAAAGCCTTAGTTGGACACCAATTTACACACTGATACATTCCATTACAGCTATCACAAAACAATGGATACTTGCCATCTGTAGGAAGTGTTCCAAATGGACAAACCTCACTACAATCAAGACACCCTGTACAAAGATCAATATTAAACTGTAAATTCTTCTCGCTATCCATTGACAACGCTTGTTCTTTACATGCTTTTACACATGGTTTAGCGGCACAATTCCTACAAAAATCAACTCTGCCTATCTGTGGCCAATTATCTCTATAACGCAGTCTCGCTTTTTTAGTATTGACACAGCCTTCATGTTCCATAGAACATATAATCTCACAAATGCTGCAGCCAACACATTTATCCTTTTTAAACTTTAACAAAACATCACCTCCAACTCTTACTCCAACAAAGTGAAACTTCGGTTTTGATCAATAGGAAGACCTGTAACCTAGTAATCTGGAAATTGTTTCGGCAGACACTATGGCTTTATTAGCTAAAGAATTTTCTATTCTTTCTATACTTATTCTATCACATGGGCCAGCAATACTAACTGCTGCAACAACTTGGCCAAGATGATTTCGAACTGGGGCTGCAACACATCTAACGCCGTCTTCATTTTCTATATCATCAATAGCATAACCTTGTTTTCTAACCACTTCCAAATGTTCCATTAAGGTTTCATAGTCCACTATTGTTTTAGGGGTTTTCTTGGGTAATTCTGTCTCTAGAATCAGATTTTTAATCTTTCTCTCTGGCAAAAATGCTAATAAAACTTTACCTGCTGAAGTGGAATGGGCAAAGCCATGCATGCCAATACGGGAATATAGCCTTATTGTATTACAGCCTTCAACCTTATCAATATAGATAATATTGTTACTTTCCATAACAACCAAATGAACAGTTTCATTGCAGTCTTCTACTAATTTTTCTAGTATTGGCCTGGCAATTTTACGGATATCAATATTATCCAACAATTCACCTGCGAGCCGAAGTATTTTTAGCCCCAATGTATATTTCCCAGTAGAGGTTTCTTTAGATATGAAACCTCTACTCTCCAAAGTTGAAAGGAGTCGAAAAGCAGTACTCTTATGCATATCAAGGTTCTTTGCTATCTCTGTTAGTGTGAGTTCTTTTTCAGATATACCTACAATCTCCAATACTGATAATGCTTTAGCTACAGAATTAATCTGATTCTTTTGCTCCATTTGCTCCATTGTTACTTCTCCCCTTTGATAGATCCTCATAGAATAATACTGACAATTTTGTTGCTATTTATAGAATATTTTACCATACTATTCTCTAGATCGAATAAATTCACTAATATCAATAGCCATATTTTTATCTTCTGCTACGATATGCAAACAAACTCCCCTGATTGGTACTTGTGTACATATTTCGTGAACTTCTTCTAAAGATAAGTCCCCCCACACTACCAACTTTTTTCCCCTATCAACAACTTTCTTAAAATAAGGTATCAGTTCTGTTATTGTAGGGCCACCTACATCTTTATTTATCTGAATCACCTTAAGTAATTCAATCGATAGTATTTCATCTAGAGCAAATAGTGATGCTGGATGTAAATGAATTAAACTATTTGGATATATAGCTGATATTTCTTTATTTGCTTTCTTTAGATATTGGGAATATAACTTGGGAGAAAGTAGCGCACAGGCATCTTCCTGAAACCAAATCGCTTTACCTGGACTCCACAAGCTGTAAAAACCAAAACCTGTACCTCCAGCAAAACACTCAATCCTTTTTTGCTGAAGTCTTATAAACTCAACAAAGAGTTTTGTTACTTTATCCTGTAGTTCCAGGGCTTCTTCAGGATACAAAATATAGTCAATAGCAAACTGCTGATGTCCCCTTAAACAGGACATCATATCTGAAGGGCCTCTTAATATGGGCTGTCCTATTGGAAATCTCCCCTGAGATAAGTTAATCAGTTTTTCTATAAACTCCATATATTTCAGAACCCATGGGTTAGCTGAATTAAAAGCAATTTCCCCAATATCAGCCCAATCTAAATCCCTGGCCTCAGCTATAAAAGAACTGTTTCCGCCAAAGATTTCACATCCTAGCATTGCCTCCATCCATGGAATGCCAGTAAATGGACTTGCAACCAAGGTCAGATCCTGCTGAACTTCCATAGTTTCTTGATACATTCTTTCATAGTCATTGAAAAAATCTTCAACTACTATCATTTCCGGAGTAATACGTAAACCATCAACCAAAAGATTTTCAGCACCTGAATATCTTTTTGCAGGAAAATAAGGTCCTAGGCTAAATCCAAATAGGGGTCTACTCATTTCTTCTCCTGCCCAGAAAGCGTTGTGCATTTGGCGTTGATTAGTTTTCATGGGAATCTCCTTTTAAGTTCTGCATTATATTTTTACATTGCTCGTAAAAGATACCAATATCTACTGAATAAGAAATGTACTTTACCCCTGCATTTTCCCACTTCTTTGCATTTTCTAGGGTATCAACAAATGTCCCCACATAGATGCCCTTTTCCTTACATTTTTGAATTATCTGCTTCATTTTCTCTTCAACTATTGGATGATCAATTTGCCCTGGCACACCTAGAGATTGTGACAAATCATATGGTCCAATAAACAAAACATCGATACCACTTACATCCATTATCTCATCCAAGTTGTTTATGGATTCTTGACCTTCCAAGTGCATAATAATTAATGCATCATTGGATTTTTTGAAGTATTCATATCTGTCCATCGAAGAGTAGTTTGCCGCTCTAACAAATCTGCACACACCCCTCATTCCTTGGGGCGCAAATTTTGCCAGTCTAATGATTCTACTGGCATCTTCTGCATTTGAGATTTGTGGTACTTGAATTCCTGCTGCTCCAACATCAAGCACTTCACCAATAAGTGAATCACAGTTCTCCTTTACCCTAACTATTGGTAAAATATTAGAATTTTGTGCAGCCCTAATGAGATTCTGTAGAGTTTGCACATTATTTGGACCATGTTCCAAATCTAATATTATAAAATCAAAACCTCCATAACCAGCAGCCTCAATAATACCGGGATCACTAGTTTTAGAAAAAGGTCCATATACTGCTTCATTTGTTAATTTTTCTTTGAATTTTTTAATCTCTTCAAAAAGCATTTTATCACCACTTTGGTTTAGTCTTCTAATTCCAAAATCGCACCCTTGTTTGCTGCTTTAACCATTTTTGCGTATAAAGCCATATATCCTTTTTTAATCTTAGGTTCTTTTGGATGCCATTGTTTTTTGCGAGTTTCAAATTCTACTGAAGAAATCTCTAAGTTCAATTTCCGCTCATTAATATTTACTGATATGGTATCTCCATTTTTCACTAAAGCTATGGGACCTCCATCTGCTGCTTCTGGACAAATATGTCCAATAAATCCGCCTTTGTTAGATCCACTAAATCTACCATCAGTAATTAAATATACGCTTTCAGCTAGCCCGTATCCATCTAGTAATTTTAATGGTGTATACATTTCTCTCATCCCTGGACCGCCCTTTGGTCCTTCATAGCGAACCACTATCATATCTCCCTCTTGAATTGCATTATCATATATAGCAGCAATTAATTCCTCTTCTGCGTCAAAAACCTTTGCTGGTCCTGAGCATACCAGTCTGTCTTCTGGAATAGCTGCAGGTTTTGCTATAGCCGTTTCAGGAGCCAGATTGCCCTTTAATACTGCTAATCCACCAGTAGGTTTAAATGGATCTTTTAGTCCTTTTATAACTTCCCCATCAGCATCTGGAGGAGTAAGTTTATCTAAATTGTCTTTTACTGAGTCACCAGTAACTGTCAAGCAATCTCCGTTTAAGATAGGCAATAGCTCCTTAATTACCGTGGGTATTCCACCCACCCTATAAAAATCAACCATGTCGTATTTACTGGCAGTAACCAAGGATGCAATATATGGAGTAACCATACTGAGTCTGTCAAATTCCTCTATCGCAAGTTCAATCTCGGCTTCATGGGCTAGTGCCAGTATATGAAGTACAAGATTTGTTGAACCACCAATGGCAAGCCCTACTCTTATTGCATTCTCAATGGATTCTGGCGTAATAATTTTTCCTGCTGTAATAGCTTTGTTTACTAAATCTATTATTTGTCTGCCTGATTCCCTTGCTATTACCATGCGTTTAGCAGATACTGCAGGTATTGCTGCACTACCAGGAAGAGATAATCCTAATGCTTCTGTTAAACAACACATAGTATTTGCTGTACCAATCATTTGACAGGAACCTGGACCAGGACAGACACTATTTTCAATTTCTTTGAATTCTTGATCACTAATTTTACCAGCCTTGAATGCCCCTGTTGCTACTTCTATAGTATTTACATCCACATTTTCGCCTTTATATCTACCTGTTTCCATTGGCCCACCGGTAACAACAATGGTTGGTAGATTTAGTCTTGCAGCCACCATTAACATACCCGGAACTATTTTGTCACATGAACCTAAAAGAACCATGCCATCAATTTGGTGTGCTTCAATCATTAATTCTACACTATTTGCAATTACATCTCTACACGGTAAAATATATTTCATACCCTTATGCCCCTGAGCTATTCCGTCACAAGGACCTATAGTTCCAAATTCAACAGGCATACCACCCGCTTCTTGAATACCCTCTTTTACCGCAGCAGCTACTTGATTTAAGTTAAATTGTCCAGGACAAACTGTATTCCAAGAATTTACAACTGCTATAATTGGCTTTCGCAGATCATTATCTGAATAGCCCATTCCTTTATATAGTGCTCTTGTAAGTGCACCAGCTGAGCTGTTTCTAAATTCTTTACTTCTCCATTCCATAGTATAATCCCCCATTTGCTCTTGGTCTCTAGATTAGCGTTGCACCCTTCCGGATCCATCTCCATTGACTAATGTTTTAACCTCTTCCAAAGAAACATGATTAAAATCTCCATGAATTGTATGCTTCAGACATGAAGCGGCTGTAGCAAACTCGATTGCATACTGTGGGGAGTATTCTTCTAACAATGAATATAAAAGTCCACCTGCAAACGCATCTCCGCCACCCACTCTATCTACTATATGGACATCGTATTTTTTAGAAAAGAAATAATCTTCACCATTATAAAGCATGGCTCTCCAGCCATTATCAGAGGCTGAATAGCTTTCCCTTAAAGTTATGGCTACATGTTTCAGATTAAATCTTTTTGCTAATTCACTCGCTACATGCTTGTAGCCATCATCACTCAAATGACCGGCAGATATTTCACTTCCTGCTGCCTTAATTCCAAATACCTTTTCTGCATCTTCCTCATTGCCAATTACAATATCAACATACTGCAATAATTCTCCCATAACTTCTCCTGCTTTTTCAGGAGTCCATAGCTTCTTACGGTAGTTTAAATCAACAGAAACTGTAACACCCATCTTTTTTGCTGTTTTCAAAGCCTCTAGAGTTGCTGCAGCAGCACCCTCGCCTAGAGCCGGTGTGATTCCTGTAAAGTGGAATAAATCAACATCCTTTAATACCTCTTGCCAAATAATATCACCAGGTTTGATGTTACTAATAGCTGTATTGTCTCTGTCATAAATAACCTTGGATGCTCTCTGGGAAGCACCATATTCCAGGAAGTAGATACCTAATCTCTCTTTAGCAAGTTTAATATAACTAGTATTAACACCATAACGCCTTAATTGGTTTATGGCACTCTGGCCCAAGTCGTTATCGGGTACCTTTGTTACAAAATAAGAATCTAGTCCATAATTTGATAAGCTTACTGCTACATTCGCTTCTCCACCACCATAGATTGCTTGGTAGGAATCGGTCTGTATAAACCTTTGAAAGTTAGGTGGAGCTAAACGAAGCATTATTTCTCCAAATGTGACTACCCTTTTCATCTTTCTCCTCCTTAAGCTAAGCTCTCGCCTTTTGAACTTTCTTGACAAACTCTTTTGCCAAGGCAGTAATGGTTTCATAATCCCCTATTTCAGCACTCTTTGTTAAAGCGCCTCCAACTCCTACGGCTAAAGCTCCTGCACTTATCCATTTATCTACATTATCAATTGATACTCCCCCAGTAGGAATCAAAGGGGCATATGGTATTGGTCCTCTTATTGCCTTAATAATCCCAGGCCCTAATATCTCTCCAGGAAAAATTTTAATTACATCTGCCCCAGCTTCTAAACCTTCAACCACATCTCTTACAGTCATAGCTCCTGGCATTACAACTTTTTGGTATCTGTTAGCTGTACGTATCACGTTTAAGTTTAGACATGGACTAACTATAAACTGGGCTCCTGCAAGTATCGTCAATCTAGCTGTTTCCCCATCTAAAACAGTACCTGCTCCAATCAGTAGTTCATCCTTAGAATAGTGATTGGTCAATTCTTTAATTACATCAATTGCACCAGGAACTGTCATGGTTATTTCAATGGTATTTATGCCGCCTTTTTTCACAGCATCTGCAATTAATAACGCTTTTTGGCTATTTTCTGCTCTTACTACTGCAATCACACCATTTGAAATAATTCTTTGTAGAACTGTTATTTTTTCTGGCATCATTGTGGACACCCCCCATTATTGACCTAGATGTTTTGCTTTTTCATTTATTGCATAGATAGCTTTGCTAGCTTGTGCCACATCTACCTTCACAGGCATATAACCCATTTCATTTGATGCGACACCAACCTTAGCTACCAACTGAATATCCTTATCTGTTAACTGGCAAATTTCATCTAATGTAATTGGAACACCAATTGATTTTGCTAATTTAATGGCATCCATTATTTCTTGTTCTGGTCTTCCTTCTAATTCTAATAAGCACAAGTTACCATACCCTACAAGCTCACCATGGTATTTTTTATGGGCTTCATCAATATTAGTAAAACCAAAGTATATCGCATGGGCTGCAGCTCCCCTGCACTTATCGCCACCTAATACACTAGACATTCCTGCATGCCAGATAATAGCATCAACTGCTTGCTCTAGAGAATTTGATGGTTCATTTTTCTCAACTGATATCTTGGCATCAGGACCAAACTCAACTATTACATCATAACAAGCCTTTGCAAGAGCAACTGCTGCGATTGTCCAACTAGTTTTTGGTATTCTACTTGTAGTTGCTCGTAGTTCATACCATTTTGCTAGTGTATCTCCCATTCCAGCAAACAGCAGCCTATCAGGACCAGCAGAAATAATATCTGTATCAGCGAAAATCGCCTGCGGAATAGCTGATTCTAGACAATTTTCTAAATAAAAACCTTCTGGTGTATGGATTATTGACAAAGGTGTAAAAGGAGCACATGTTGCTGCAATGGTGGGAACTGTTACCATAGGCAGTCCTGCTTTATAAGCAGTTGCTTTACCAGTATCAATAGATTTTCCTCCCCCAATGCCTACTACTAAGTCAGCATCAGTTGCAGACACCTTTTCAACTAGTTTATTAATGTTATCCCAGGAGCACTCTCCTCCATACCAAAACGTATCTATGATCTCAATACCTGATTTCTCAAGAGACTTAATTAAATTATCCTTTACAGCCTCAAGTGATTTCTTGCCAGCGATTATTACCACTTTATTCCCAATGGGTTTACATACCTCTCCCATTTTTGCTATAACATTTCTTCCTCTAAAATATTTAGGTGGAACAAATGTAGTATCCATTAGCATACTCCTTTCAATAAATCTTTTTTGCCAAAGCTAACCTTCCCCTTTAATATTTCTAAGGAATTAGCATAACCTTACATGCCTCTCTTGACTGGAACAGCCTAAACCCTTCTTCCCACTTAATAAGCGGTAGTGAATGTGTTACAAGAGGTTTTAGATCAACCTGATTATTTCTGATGAGTCTGATACTTCTTTCCCATGCAGATGGCTTATGAGCGATTTCTCCAGTTACTTTGAGTTCCTTAAAAGCTATCAGGTCAAAGTTGATTGAAACTGCACTCCAAAAAAGGCCTAGTTGACAATATTTACCCCTCTTAGCTACTACTTCTAAGCACTGATTCGCAGATTGGCCTTTTCCTGCACATTCTAATACCACATCGGCACCATAGCCATGGGTAACTTTAGAAATCTTTTCCTTGTAATCATCTTTATAAATATCTAATACTACGTCTGCACCAAGCTTCTTTGCCAGCACAAGACGTTGTGCACTTGAAGTTGTTCCTAAGACAATAACAAAAGCTCCTTCAGCTTTAGCAACCTGAAGTGCTAATAAACCAATCGGGCCTGGACCTGAAATTACAACAAAATCTCCTGCAGATATTCCGGTGTTTTCAATAATTCCATGAACAACACATGCAAGGGGCTCAATTAAAGCACCTTCTTCATAAGAAATATTATCTGGTAAGACATGTACGTTTTTCTCAGGTACAACAATATAATTCGTAAAAGCTCCATCTAATTTTACTCCTATGTTTTTTCTGTCAGCACATAAATTATAAAATCCATCTTTACAATAAATGCATTTGTTACAGATATAACTCTGAGTTTCACTTGTGACCCTTTGCCCTACCTTAACTCTATTAACTCCTTCGCCGACTTCAACTATTTCACCTGAGAACTCATGACCTAAAACAACAGGAGGAACGGCTTTTATTGGTTCAACCATTCCATGATATAAGTGAATATCTGTTCCACATATTCCAGCAGCCATTATTTTTATCTTTACAAATCCGGCTGATGGACTAGTTGGAATTGGAACTTCCATAAGCTTCACTTGATCTGCATCATTTCCATACTTAACTAAACCGTACATGTATAAACCTCCTATTATCTACTATCTAAAAAGTTGAGGAAGGAATAATGATATCTGTGGAATATAGGTAATTACAAACAACCCTATAATCATCACAATAATAAAAGGCAAAATACCCTTTGACAATTTTTCCAAGGGAACTCCTGATATTCCGGAAGCAACGAATAAATTCACACCAACTGGAGGCGTCATTAGACCAATCTCCGCGGCAATAACTAACATAATTCCGAAGTGAATAGGATCTACACCCAAATTCAATACAATTGGTAAGAATAGAGGAGTAAAGATAATTATCAAAGACAAGGTTTCCATCCACATTCCGGCAAACAAAATAACTAAATTTATCAAAGCCAAAACAACCAATTTGTGTTCTGAAACCCCTAGAAGCATTTGGCCTAACATATTAGGAATCTGGTACATGGTAATTAATTTGCTAAAAGCTGCCGCCATTCCTACAATAATCATAACGCTTCCTGTAACCATTGCTGAGTTAACAAATACTCTAGGAAGATCCTTCCATTTAAGCTCTTTGTAGACAAAAATACCTATAATAAGACCGTATACAACTGCTACTACCGCTGATTCAGTAGGGGTAAAAATACCACTATAAATACCACCGAGGATAATGACAGGTGCTAATAGTGCCCAAAAACCCTCTCTTGCAACTTTCATGAAATTTTTCATTATAAAAGGCTCTCCCGAACCTTTATAACCCTTCTTTTTAGCGATGAAATATACAGTTCCTAATAAAATACTGGAAATAAATAGTCCAGGAAGAAATCCAGCTAAAAACATCTGTCCTATTGAAACATTTCCAACTACACCATAAATAATCATAGGAATAGATGGAGGAATCAGAATTCCTAAACCACCACCTGATGCCGCAACACTTGAAGCAAATGTTTTATGATAACCCCTTTTAACCATAGCCGGTATCATCATAGTTCCAATTGCAGCAACTGTGGCAGGACTAGATCCAGAAATGGCTGCAAAAAAAGCACATGCTAATATTGTTACCATACCAAGGCCACCCGTAAATCTTCCAACAACAGCATTTGCCACATCAATTAATCGCCTAGACAAGCCTCCCGTTTCCATTAAAGCGCCTGCCAAAATAAAAAATGGAACCGCCATAATTGCAAATGAATCTGTAGCAGAAAAAAGGTTTTGTGCTAAAAAAGCAAAGGGTATTCCCCCAACCCACAATGCTGCCATAGTTGAAACCCCAATGGTAAATGCAATGGGAACTCCCATAATTAAACATATAACGAAGGTTAACGCTAAAACTACTGGTGCAGACACTCTCTTACCCCCTTTAATCTATAACAATTTGTCTTTCTTCAAACTCTCCACCTTTAATCTCTTTTGCACGAATAATTACTTGCTGCACTAACCGGACTGACATTAATGCAAATCCAATAGGAATGGCCGCATAAACATATCCCATGGTTAGCCCTACTGCTGGAGATGTCTGCCCGTGACCTAGAATCATCATTGCAACGTTTTTACCCTGCACAGTCATAACAGATGTTAAAAATAGCCATATACAATCTGATACCAGCCCTAACCAAGCTGCTGCTTTTACAGGTAGAAATATCTCTGCTATCTGTACCCGAATATGTCTCCTATGCTTGATTGCCATGCTAGCCGCCAGGTAAACCAGCCATACGAAACAAAATCTTGCCAATTCCTCACTCCAAGATAGGGAGTAATTCAATAGAAACCGCGATAGTACTTGAAAAAAAGTCAACGTAGTCATTGTTGCAAAAATCACGACACATGATGCTTCCTCTAAATACTTATCTAGTAATTTAAGTACGTTCATAAAATCACCTCAATTCATAAATAACTAATCACATTTTTTTAAAAAGAGGGGTCTTAGTAAGACCCCTCTTAAATTATCCATAAAATTGCTTACTGCTGACCAGCTAATTCAATCTGTTCAAACATTTGTGCAACTAACTCTTCTCCAACTTCTTCACTATATTTTTCTATAGTTGGAAGTACAGCAGCTTGAAACTCAGCTCTAGCTTCATCAGACAAAGTAGTTACAGTCATACCATTTTCTTTTAGAACCTCTACGCTATTTTGCTCTTGTCTTCTAATTTCGTCTCTTTGCCAAGCATTGGCATGATCTGCCGCTTCTTGAAGAATTTGCTGCTCTTCAGCACTTAAATCATCCCAGAAAATCTTACTAATTAGCATTACAAATGGTGTATAGACATGGTTAGTAAGTGAAACGTGATCTTGTACTTCATAGAACTTTGAAAGTTCAATAGTGATTAGTGGATTTTCCTGACCATCAACAGTTCCCTGCTGCATAGCTGTGAATAATTCAGTAAATGCCATTGGAGTTGGGTTTGCACCTAAGGCTCTCCATGCATCTAAGTGAACTTTGTTTTCCATAGTTCTGATTTTTAAACCATCAAGGTCTTCTACACCAGCTACTGCGTGTCTGCTGTTCGTCAAGTTACGGAACCCATTTTCCTGGAATCCCAAACCAATTAAACCTTGGGCTGGAAGCATATCTAACATGGTGTCACCAAATGGACCGTCTAAAACAAAGTCTGCAACCTGACCATCAGCAAAGATAAATGGAAAGTCAAAAATCATATATTCTGGTATAAAGTTTGCTAACGGTGAAGTTGATGTAATAACCATTTCCAATGTTCCTAATTGTAAAGCTTCCATAGCTATTCTGTCATCACCTAGTTGCCCACTATGATATACTTCAACATCAAAAGCATCTGTTTTTGATTCTACAAATTTTTCAAATTCAAGACCCGATAAGTACGTTGGGTGTGCATCATTGATACCATTACTAATTCTGATAGTTTTAACTTCTTTAGCTTGAGGCTCCTCATTTGGTTCAGCATTTCCTTCATTATCGTTTGCTGCTCCTCCACATCCAACTAAAGCAACTGCCATAATCAACATAACTACCAGTAATAGCAACCCTCTTAATTTAAAAGATTTCATTAATTAAACTACCTCCTCTTATTTCTCTTCAAATTGTAATGCCTGTCTTTCATAAATCTTAGAACTTTGTATAGCATTTTAATCTATTCCTACCACCCCCTTCAAAAACTAGATAAAAATTTAAAGAATAAATTATTATAGCTGTGAAGGTCTTAATTGCAATCGTCCATTAGCATCAAAGAGAATTGCTTGTTCCTTCCCAAGAACTTCAATATCCTTATCCTTAATGTCATTTAAAAGTGGCTCAGAGACTAAGATTTTACTTAGTTCTAATGTATTTTTAATGAATACAACCTTGGCATCAGGTATTTTTACCATGTTACTGGTCCATAGTGCAATAACCAAAGCTTCCTTCTCAGTATTCATGGCTATTGGCAACTTTGCAGGGTCTAGAACTGTAGATGTTATTGAATTTGTATAGAGATAAGTAAAATCTATTTTTTCAACTAGACTCTTTGTAGTAATATCAGCCATGCCTATGCCACATGCATTACCTTTTGTTTTCTCTGTCAAGTCCAATACAACTAGCTTTTGGAAGGAAGGTCCATCAAAACCTGGCAAACCAGAACCTGGCCTTCCTACTATGTTTGGATCCATACCTGCTCCGCTAATGTCCTTGCCTATTTGTTCAATTAAAAGAACATCAAAGTTTCTAGGTATTAAATAACCCATGTAAGACTTTGCTTCTTTCAACAACTCAGGCTCTCTTATAAACAAAGTATCTGCAGGAACTGCCTCAAGCCTAGCAGTTTCATCACAAGCATTCTCTAAGATTGCCATTCCAAATAATATATTTGTCTTTTTTAAAATCTGTTTCCCCACTTCAGGTATTATAGTGTTGAATTGCTTAAATCCCATGTTATGAATATAGGAAGCGCCCTTGTGTTTACCTAGACCAATTACCAACATTTTCATAAGTCCACTTTCAAAAGATCCCTTAAAGTCTGTATGGGGCTTTATGCGATTTATTACAATAATTCCATCACTTTGATAGGCATTTTTGTCAAAATAAACAGGAACTCCATGCTCAGTTTCAGCTATTTTTACCGTTTCCATTGAGGATACTATTGGAGCACCAATCCTTTCTTCAGTAATGCCATACTCTTTAATCACCTTAATCTGGCCCTCAGCTGTAGCACCCCCATGACTTCCCATCGCAGGAATAATTATGGGCTTTGCGCCAAGTTTTTTCAGGTTTAGTACCGTTTGCTTAACTATCTCTTCCAAATTTACAATTCCACGACTTCCCACAGCTATTGCTATTCTACTACCTGGTTTTATAGATTTTTTTACTGCCTCTTTAGAAAACTCTAGATCAACGGCCATAGGAATATTTTCTAATTTATGTGCTTTAAATTTTTGTTGTATTGGAACTAACTTAGGTAGCTCTATATCATAGCCACCTTCAATTTTCACGTCGACATTATTAATCATTATAATTTCCTCCCTGAATACATTCGTGTCCTATTTATTCGTATCGAAATATGCGCCGTTCATGGGAGATGCAGCTAATTTCCTAAAGACATCTAGGATACCGGTGTGTTTTATATCAGGAGGCTGCCACTTAGCCTTGCGATCACTAAGAATAACTTCAATTTCTTTTAATGTCTTAATTTGACCAGAAACACCTACTATATTTAATGAATTATTTTCAATATCTATTTCTATAATATCGTTTTCCTCAACCAAAGCTATTGGTCCACCAGCAAGAGCTTCTGGTGACACATGCCCTATAGCCGGACCCCTAGTTGCCCCCGAAAAACGTCCGTCGGTAATTAAGGCAGTAGTAGAAACCAGTTTTTCATCCGAAGCTAGTGCTTCAGTTGTATAAAACATCTCTGGCATACCTGCACCCTGGGGACCTTCATATCTGATAATCAACACATCCCCTGGTTTGATGCTTCCAGTTCTGATAGCCTCTTGGGCTGCCTCTTCAGAGTCAAAAGGTCTTGCTGGTCCCCTATGTTTTTTCATTTCTGCTGCAATGGCAATATGTTTTACTACAGAACCTTCTGGTGCCAGGTTTCCAGTAAGAATTGCAACTGATCCCTTTGCATTTATTGGGTTTTCTATTGGTCTAATAATATCTTCCGGTTTTAAACAATATTTTCTTAAATAAGCATTGTTCTTCTCAATAAAGCCTGTTTCCTCAATCATTTCCAGATTCTCTCCCACTGTCTTGCCTGTCACGGTGAGAACATCCAAGTAAAGATAATCCCGTAGTGCAAGCATTACTGCCGGGACACCTCCTGCATACCAAAAGTATTCGGTAGCATGTTGACCTGAAGGCCGAACATTAACTATATATGGTATTTTCTGATTGATTTCATTAAATGTTTCGGGCTTAATTGAAATGCCTGCTTCCTTTGCTATTGCTGGCATGTGTAATAATGCATTAGTTGACCCACCTATTGCGGCATGTATCATTAATGCATTATAAAAAGCCTTTTCAGTTAGTATCATTCTTGTAGTTATCTTACCTTCTAGGAGACTCATAATTTGGCGAGCAGCCTGTCTAACAGCATACTTTTGTGCATTTAAAGCAACTGGCATTAAAGCTGTACCCGGTAAAGCTAGCCCTAATGCTTCAGACATTACCTGCATGGTACTAGCAGTTCCCATAAACTGACAAGCACCACATGTAGGGCACGCCTCCTTTTGATAATACTTGTATTCCTTTTCTGATATCTTATTTTGTTCCTTTAAAGCACCATAGGTTGCTGTCTGTTCTAAAGTTAAATTGTCAGGACCAGCTGTCATAGTGCCACCAGGAATATGGATGATGGACCTATCTAATCTAGCAGCAGCCATTAGATGGGCAGGTACTGACTTGTCACAGGACGAAATGAAAATGCATGCATCAACAACATTTGATTTGACATGAACTTCCACCATTCCAGCAATTAATTCCCTTGATAACAGAGAATAGTTCATACCATCATGGCCTTGAGCTATTCCATCGCAGATATCTGTAACATAAAAAACAGATGGCTTACCTCCGCTTTCTAATATACCTGTTGAAGCATAATCAACCAACTTATCCAGGTGAAAACTACCTGGATGACTATGCCCAAAGGTTGATTCTATGAGAATCTGTGGCTTATCTAAATCATCCTCAGTCCAATCCATAGCTAATCTTAGCGGATCAATTTCCCACCCTTTTTTCCTAAGTTCTTGAGACTTTAGCTCCATATTTTTTCCTCCTTATAATGTACTCTGCAGCTGAGGAATGTCCCCAACTTGGTGTACGGGGAGTATTGCTACGAAGCAGCTCTTGAATTCTCACATCTAACATCCCACTTCGCACTTCCATGGACAGGAATGTCCCCAACTTGGTGGTTAAATACTTAGTACTTGTGGTTTCTAGCTGTTGTAATCATTGCTTTTAGGTTATCCAGCGGACTATCAACGGCTACTTCACAGCCGGAGCCTAGTATAAAACCACCATTGTCTCCTGCGTTTTCAATGCATCTTTCGGCCTCTTGCTTGACAAGCTCTGGACTTCCCTGCAGTAAGACTTGTGTAGGGTGAAGATTTCCTAATAAACACGCCCTATGTCCAACAGCCTCCTTTGCAGCTTTTAAATCCACCTTATAATCAATTTCTATAATTGGAGCCCCTGTATCAGCCATCAGACCCAAAACCTTTGTAGTGTTACCGCAAATATGTAATACGGCAGAAGCCTCGTACTTTTTGGAGTACTGATTTATCTCCTGAAAGAATTGTTTTTCGTAGGGAAATGCCCATTCTTCATACATTTTCGGAGAAATAACATCAATAGATGCTAGAGAATCTCCTGCCTGTACTATATGTGCACCAGCATCAATTTCTGCCTTTGCAAACTCAGTCAAAGCTTCTGTTGTTAATTGCATTAGTTTTCTAAGAAGCTTAGCACTTTTGCCATCAGGGTCATGTTTAGTCATTGCCAATTCCATCAAAAATCTTTCTGTGCCCATTAGATGGGAAGCCAATGAAAATGGGCCAGTACCCGTACCACGAATGGTCACCTTATCCTGCATTTTTTTTGCTAAGATGCTGATTGCCTTTAAATATACAGGCATTCTTCCATCAGATAAAGGATTTGGTACTTTCAATTTATTTATATCTTCTAGTTCATTTATAACAGGTTTTTTTAATGTCGGTGTAGAATCATATTCTAAATCTATCGTAATTCCAAAACCTTCAGCAATGTAATAATTGTCACTTTGGACAACCAACATATCCTGTCCTAATATTGTCCAGGCTGTATATTGCGCTTCAGCCATCTTCTCTCCATCAGTACAATATTTTGAGATTGGTACACCAGCTAATCTAGCCCCATAGTTGCCCATGTATGGTGCAACAGGAACTACATCAGGCTTTTCCAATTTAATTGCCTTAGATACTCTTTCACGGGAAGTTAATTCAAACAAGTCACAACGCCTCCATTGTTGCATAATACGAAACTATAATTCATCATGTTGAACAATAATATTCTCTGAATCTTTTAAAATTCCTTCCCAAAAACAAAAAAAATTATATTCTTTTTAATTTTCTTACTAATGGTTAAGAAAAATAAATGTTGGCAAAGCAAAGTACCCATGCTACAATAAAGTTACCATATAAGAAATTCGATTTCGCATTATGAAACAAAATATGGGTGTTATTTATTCTAATACGCCTCCTCCTCACTCAAATATATAATATATAAAAGACAGGCATCCTTCTAGATGCCTGTCTTTTATATATCCTTATTATTTTCGTATATGACAATTGCTTTTTGGTAAATAACTTTAAGTGGAATTCCTTTTTCTTGGGCTATTTTTTTACAGTCCTCATACTCTGGTGAAATATTTACTGATTCATCTTGGTAAAAAGCTAGCTTTATATTCACCTCACCCCATGGAGTCTCTACTTTTTGGGATTCTCGTTTAAGCATTATCTTTTCAACAGGATATATCCTTACACCTATACTAGTTGTTTCTTTAAAAATAACCGAAAGAATAGCAGGCTCTATATCCTTTGCATATAATACACTCAGTTTTAATGCAGGGCGGTTCTTCTTCATTTGAATGGGTGTTATGTAAACATCCTTTGCTCCTGATTGAAACAGTTTTTCCATGACAAATTCCATAAATTCATGATTCATATCATCTATGTTGCACTCAAGAACCCACTGTTTCTCTTCATTTAAGACATTATTTACTTTACTCCGCTCTCCCGCTTGTAAATACCCAAGAGATACCCTAAGGACATTGGGTATTGACAGGTCTTTTGTGCCTGCTCCATATCCAATTCTATCTACCTTCATTAGTGGCATTTTACCAAATCCATTTGCTAATGTACTAAGGATGGCTGCTCCTGTAGGAGTTATAAGTTCACCTTTAATTTCAGTAGAATATATAGATGCTCCTTTTAAAAGTTCTAGAGTGGCTGGTGCAGGTATAGGCATCATCCCATGTTGACAGGCAACAAAACCACTACCTGTATGTATTGATGAAATATATATTTCATCCACTTGAAGCTTGTCCAATAGAATTGCAGTACCTACTATATCTACTATTGCATCAATGGCACCTACTTCATGAAAGTGTATTTTATCTACTGTTGTTCCATGTATTTTTGCTTCAGCTTCCCCTAGTCTAGTGAAAATTTTAACTGCAGTATCTTTCACTTTTTGATTAAGAGAGCTTTCATTTATGATATTTTTTATTGTTGTAAGTCCCCTATGGGGAGAATCCTCTTCCGTTATTACTACATCAGCTTTTGTGGCTTCTATTCCCCTTTTATTTACCTTTTTCACTGCAACTTCAAAACCCTTTAATGGAAGTTTATAGAGCTCAGAATTTAGTTCTTCTACACTTATTCCTAGACTTAAAAGCGCACCTAATGTCATATCTCCACTTGCACCTGCTGAGCAGTCAAAAAATAATATCTTTTTCAATAAAGCTCCTCCTCGTTAATCTTTTACCTATTCTTCACCAAGGGCATTAATCAAGGATGCTGAATACGCCGCCCCAAAGCCATTATCAATATTTACAACACTAACTCCACTAGCACAGCTATTTAACATTGTAAGTAAAGCTGATATACCGTTGAAGCTTGTGCCATAGCCAACACTAGTAGGCACAGCTATGATAGGCTTATCTACTAAGCCACCAACAACACTTGCTAGCGCCCCTTCCATGCCTGCTACAACAATAATGACTTTTGCGTGGTTAAGCTTTTCTCGTTGTGCTAGTAGTCTATGTATTCCTGCAACTCCTGTATCATAGATACGAACAACATTATTCCCCATTGCTTCAGCTGTAATGGCAGCTTCTTCCGCAACTGGTAAATCTGCTGTACCCGCACTTAGTATGACAATACACCCCTTATTTTTTTTCTCACCTTGTTCTATTATGAGTATATTAGATTGTGGATAATATATGGCATCTGGAAGCCGATCCTTAATTAATTCATATACTTCCTTTTTAACTCTAGTTGCTAGTACGTTGCTACAGCTTTTGCCCTTTAGCTTGAGCATTATGTTTACTATTTGTTCAGGAGTCTTTCCTTCACCATAAATCACCTCTGGAAACCCTTTTCTTAGCTGTCTATGGTGGTCAATTTTGGCATAACCCAAATCCTCAAAGGGTAAATCCTTAAACTCACAAATAGCCTTTTCAATATCAGTATCTCCTGACTTTACAGATAAAAGTAACTGCCTTATCATATTTTCATCCATGATTACCACCCCATTATTTATCAATTTACTTAGTTTGTAATACTTTACTTTTGTAGGACCAATAGTAAATCCATGTCAAACATCCTAAAAGCAGTGTAACTGTTCCCCCAACAAAAAATGCCATATTATATGACATAATGCTTGCTACCACGCCCAGTATAAAGCCAGCCAAAGAGATGCCAAGGTCAAATGCATTTCCAAAAAAAGAAATAGTAAATCCTCTGTTTCTAGGTGAGCATTTATCTATTGTAAATGCTAAAAGCCCGGTGTGTCCTCCTCCAAATCCTAAACCTATTAGAGCACAGGCAATATAAAAGTACATGTCACCTGTAAAAAAAGCAATAATATACATGCCAGCAGCAGTTGCCAGGATAGTTGGTAGTATAACTATTTCTCGCCCTATCTTGTCTGAAACCCTGCCAACAATATACCTACCTACCACCAAGAAGATTCCTAAGAAAGCAAATAAGTATCCAATATTGCCTACTCCAAGCTGATTAGCAAAAACCGCCATGAAAATTAGAATGCTCCCAAAGGAAAAAGCTAACCCCAAACCAATCATAGTTGGTACAAATAAAATGGGATCTTGCACAAGGTCTTGCCAAGAGCTTTTTGGAACATCCTTGTTCGAGAAGCTAGTAGATGTCTTTTCTTCTTTTACAAAGGAGATTATTAGTAGACCAACTGCTGCAATTAAGGCGGACACAGCAAAAACCCAATTAAAGCCATAGAAGTCCATTAGCCAAAAGCCAATAAGAGGTCCTATAATAATGGCAGATGCATCTCCTATTCCTTGGAGAGCTAACGCCTGCCCCCTGTTTTGTTGGTCAACTTGTTCCGCCATAAGGGCCTGTGTGGCAAGCACTACACCTGCCATACCTATACTCTGAAATATCCTAACCAGGGCTATCCACAGAAAACTATCTCCCATAAGCAAAAATACTGGAGATAAGAAGGAGGCAAGCATTCCTATAATAAGTATTCCCCTTTTGCCGTTCACATCACTCCACGTACCCATTATTGGTCGAACTATAACTGTAACAATTCCAGTTATACCTATCAACCAACCAATTGTACTTGGGCTTCCCCCTAAGCCTTCAATATAAAGAGGTAGTGGAAGCTGTAATATGTCAAGGCTTACGAAAAAACTAAATGTTATTAGAAATAAGAAAACCATGTTACGAAGATTAGTTTTAGTCATATTTAATACTCCATTCAAAGATTATCATACAAAATATTATTTTTCTAGGTGTTTCCATCTACAGAACATCTTCTCAAATAAGTCTATCATAATATACATGAAAAATCCTAACATTCCCATTCCTATAATTCCTGCAAACATCCTAGAATAATTAAACCTACCCATGGAATCCATTATATAGTATCCAAGCCCTTCCTGGGTAGCATAGGCTTCTGCTATAAAAAGTACGGCAATGGAAGTGCCCAGGGCAACTCTTAGAGCAGTTAATATTTCAGGAAGGCACCCCAAAAAATATACATGAAAATACAAGTGCCAGTTTCCTGCGCCTAGGGACTTAACAGACATAATAAGACCTGGATCTATACCCCTTGCTGCATCTCTGGTGGTAACAAGTATTTGATAAAATACAATAAGTGAGATTAGAAATATTTTTGAGCTATCACCATAACCAAGCAAAATTAAAAGTACTGGTAAAAAGACAATCTTGGGTATTGGGTAGGTTAGGTAGATCATAGGTGCAATATAGGAATCTAGCTTTTTATGAGTTCCAAATAATATACCTAAGGGTATTCCAACCAGTAGTGCAAAAAGTAAACTCACACCAATCCTATAAAAACTTACCCAGGCATGTGTTGCCAGTCCCATTTGAATTTGGGCGACAAACTCCAGTAATGCTGCTCCTGGAGGTGGTAATACTGGCTTATCGACTAATCCAGAAACAAGCCACCATAATATAAGCAGTACTGCTACTGCTATATAATAAGGTTGCCAGGCAAATATTTTATTAATGCTTTTTTGTAAAAGTTTTTGCAAATTTCTCACCCGTATTCTGCATTTATTAAATTACTGAAGCAGAGATCTTAAAAAAGCACACCCATCATAAAATTCCTTTTTTCCTCTATAAGAAATATCTCCTGCCAGCGGATTATCTACTACGTTTATGATAGTCCCTGGATTTTTGGACATGACAAATATCTTTTGCCCCATTAAAACAGCCTCTTCAATATTATGAGTCACAAGTACAATACTAATTTTTGCTTTTTCCCATATGCTTAGCAATAAACCTTGCAGGCTCTCTCTTGTCAACGCATCCAGAGAGGAAAAAGGTTCATCCATAAGAAGAAGCCTTGGCTGCAGAGCCAGGCTCCTTGCTATAGCAACCCTTTGTCTTTGACCACCACTAAGTTGGGCAGGAAAACGTTTAGCAAGGTTATCAATAGCTAAATCAGTTAATATGGAATTAACCCTTTGTCGTGCATCATTTTTGGATACACCCCTAATTAAAAGGCCTAGTACCACATTCTGTTCGACAGTTTTCCATGGTAGTAAACCATAATCCTGAAGGATTAACGTTGTGTCATTTCTTCTTGACAGAAGGAGTTGACCATCAATATAGACTTCCCCTTCCTGTGGCTTTAATAGTCCAGACAAAACATACAATAGTGTACTTTTTCCACATCCTGAAGGCCCAAT
This sequence comes from Desulfitibacter sp. BRH_c19, assembly GCA_001515945.1. NCBI lineage: Bacteria > Bacillati > Bacillota > Clostridia > Neomoorellales > Desulfitibacteraceae > Desulfitibacter > Desulfitibacter sp. BRH_c19. The sequence goes on along the minus strand of LOER01000004.1, from coordinate 43,222 downwards.
TATTACGGAAAATTCTCCGGGATTAATGTCTAAGTTTACATCCATTACAGCTTCTACTTGTTCATCCTTTTGTTGATAGACCACATTTAATGACTTCACGTGTACAAACGAGCTGTTGTTGTTTTTATTTTTAGTAAAGTCCATTACTTATCAAATCCTCATATTTGATGGGAGTATCCAGCAATTCTTTTTTTACAAGCCAATCGTACACCTTGTCCAGATCATTTTGCTCAGGTACTTTAGGCTCGGGAAATACAGGAACAGAATAAGTATCCTTTATTGCTTCAGGAACCCCAGTCTCTGTTATAAAAAGCTCATGATATTTTTCTGGATTGGAATTAATTGCCTCTACTGATTTTGAATATCCCTTATAAAAACTTTTTAAAACATCTCTTTTCTCTTCCACAAATCCTGATTGGAATAAGAGTACAACTTGGGACAGATTATTGCCTTCTGTATCATCTGCAATTAATGTTGCCCCCTGGATTTGGGCAAATGATAATAGTGGCTCTGGTAAAATAGCTGCATCGAGCTGTCCACTCATTAGCATTTCTAACCTTACAGGTATTTTGGGAACTGAAACCTTTTCAACAAAGTTTTCATCATCTATACCTTCTTGCTCCAATAGTCCGTCTAAAACATATTCTATAATTGTATGATACGACATGCCAACTTTTTTTCCTTGTAAGTCATGTAGATTCTTAATTTCTGACCCAGGGGCTGCTACTATACCAAAGGGTCCTTCCTCTGGTGTAACACCTAGTGAAAGAGATCCAATCTTCACCGGTACTCCTGCACCCTCTAATGAATATGCCACAATTACATCAGTAATTATACCATCAAGGTTGCCTGACTGAAAGGCGCTTTCCTTTTCTACAGCACTTTGGAAGGTGACCAATTCTATTTCTACACCTATTTCCTTAAAGTAACCTTCCTCTATTCCAACCACAAGGGGAAGCATATCCCCAATTGGGAAGACACCTATTTTGATAGTATTTTCCCCATTTTGCCCGCTCGACTGTGAATTACCACAGCCAGCAAGTAGAATGGGCAACAATAAAACCGTTAAAATTGTTATAATTATTTTCTTTTTCATTCTAATCACTACTCCTTTAACCTAAAGTGAAACTGCTTTTTAAAAAAATGAACGGCGGTTCATTTTTTTCTCTGAGTTAACTTCTCTTTTTTTGTTTAAAATCCTTCTTTTATATAAAGGTTTTAAAATCAAAATTCAGCAGAAATTCCCCTGGTAAAGACAACCAGAGGAACCATTGATACATAATTGGAATAATGTGGTCTATAGAGTTAAAAAGAGAGGAGTGAATAATATGATTTATGTAGTTCAACCTGGAGATAGCCTGTTTGTCATTGCACAACGTTTCAACGTCAGTATCGAAGCCTTACTAGCAGATAACCCGCAAATTACTGACCCTAACTTGATATTTCCTGGTCAAATAATAGGTATCCCGCTACCCGGTCCTACACCACCTTCGGTTCCCGGCATCACCTATATTATACAACAAGGAGATACATTATTTTCCATTGGCCTCAGTTTTGGAGTAAGCGTTGATGACCTGATGGCTGCCAATCCACAAATTGAAGACCCTAACGCTATCTTTCCAGGTCAGGTAATAACAATTCCCACAGGCCCCACACCACCACCCATACCACCACCAAGTTTCACTTATGTTGTTCAACCTGGTGACACATTATTTGTCATTGCCGGACTTTTTGGAGTTAGCCTTAATGCTCTAATTGCTGCTAACCCTGAAATTGCAGATCCTAACTTTATATTCCCAGGTCAGTTTATTAGAATTCCTACAGATGATCTGCTTCCTCCACCTCCATCCGGCGGCTCTGTCTATATTGCGCAGCCCGGTGATACCCTTTTCTTCATAGCCCAACGTTTTGGAGTAAGTCTTAATGAATTAATTGAAGCAAACCCTCAAGTAAGTGACCCAAATCTCATTTTTCCAGGCTTGATTATTATTATCCCGCCAGTTTAGAGCAGTCTAACACCCCCACCTGGGGGTGTTAGACACTTATTTTTTCAAACAATTCATGGGTTCCTGCAGCAATAACTTTAAATCTCAAATCCTTTAAAAGACTGTGATCATTTACTATCCTGGTCAAAAAGTCAGCGGAATACTCAGGAGCTGCTTTTCCTTTATTTAATATCTGAAAAGCATAAATACCTCCTGCTTCCTTAACCAGATGATAGGATTGACAGACATCTGTTACTTTTAATCTCCCCGAATCAGAAATATAAGCATCATATTGACCACAAGCAACCTGACATAAATCTAAGTGTGAGCTTCCCAATCTACGTTGGATAATATGTGAAGAAATCAAACTGTATAAGGGTTGAGAGATTTCACTTATATTATCTAAATCAATTCCAATAATACATTTTTCTTCTAGAGTTCTTACTGGAGATACCTTAATAGGAATTGTAGAATACCCATCACTAAAATAAGCACCCTCACCACTTATTCCATAAAATACCCATTTTCTAAAAATCTCCTTATGGAGACTGATAGTTATTGCATCTGCCATAAGTTTTTCATACAAGTCACTTACATAGCCAATTGCTAAGGACATGGTTATATTCGGAGCAGGGGTAAAAAATGATCTTATATTATTGGAGCCATCTACTGGGTCTAGAATAAGAAAATATTCAGGGCACCCAGAACCCATGAATTCAACTCCAGTCTCTTCACTTATTATTAGAAGTGGGTGGATTTTGGTAGTGCTCTTGAATATATCAATAATTCTCTGATTTACCTTTTCATCAAACAGGGTAATCTTGTCCCCACATGAATTAACCCTATCAAAATGGGTATGTAATTGCACTTTATCACTTAAAAGTTTTTTTACATAAAAGGAAACTTCCTCTGCAATATGTAAACCAATCTCAAGCAAATCTTTAGAATTTAACCTTACCATTACTCTACTATTTCCATTACTTCATTCAAAGGCTTTCTAGGACGTGCCTGGGGAACTTCTAAAGGAACCCCTACAGGAATAACTGCTGCTAGCTTCCATTCTCCTACAACCCCCAAAACCTTCTCAATTTCTCTTGCAGCTACATTTGGCGCTGTCATCCAACAACCACCATAACCCATAGAAGTGGCAGCAAGGAGTATATTTTGAATCGCACCGGCTATGCTTTGAATTCCTGGATTAGCACTTACCTTAGCTATTTCATGGGGGCCCATTTTATCCCCGACTAAATCTTCTAAGAAACCCTTTGCAGGACTATGAAAGGCATAAATCACAACAGGAGCATTATTAAAAAACGAACTGTAAAATCTCCACCCCTTAACCGATTCCTTGACTTCATATCTTTCAACCAAGGAATTTATCTTAGCTAAAACAGTTTTCGAAGCCCTAGTGTTAATTTCTTTATTATAAACTACTTTGAAAAACCACTTTTGTGTATTATGGGCACTAGGTGCTAATGTCCCAATTCTAATTATCTCTTTTATGTCTTCCTTGGGAATACTATTTGATTTAAATTTACGAGTGCTTCTTCTCTCTTCTGCAACTTTCTTAAAATCCATCATAAAAACCTCCTATGGTATAGAATTCAGGAGTCAGTAGCCATAATGCAGCTTAATCTCCAAAAATTTTGTGCTGTTTAGTTGTTTTAATCATTTTAGGGCAAACTTGAAAATATGGCAAGTTTTTGCGAAAGTCAAGGTTATATAAAGGACTTTCCATAACATAAATAGAATAGTATAATGTTGCGTATACAAAGGAGGCAACTTAGTAAATGGGAACTTTTAGAACAATTGCGAAAAAGATACTTTTAAATGAAATTGTACTTGCAATAATATTTGCACTACTATTAAAGGCATACATAATGGACAGCCGTTATGTACCTAGTTCTTCAATGCACCCTACCTTGCAAGTTAACGATAGATTACTTGTAAACAAACTCAGTTACAAATTCGGTGAGATGCAAAGAGGTGACATAATAATCTTTCAGCCACCTCCAAGTGTAGAATCCGAGTACGATTATGTTAAAAGGCTAATCGCAATGCCAGGTGATATAGTGGAAGTAAAAAGTGGTATTCTATATGTTAATGGAGAGCCCCAGGAAGAGGACTATATAAATGAAATTCCGAATTATGAATTTCCAGCCACACAAGTACCAGACAATAGTCTGTTTGTTATGGGTGATAACAGAAATTATAGTTTTGACAGCCACCTTTGGGTTGACTGGTTACCTATAGGCGATGTGAAAGGAAAAGTTTTTTATAGGTATTGGCCGATTAGCAGAATAGGCACAGTTCAATGAAAAAAAGCAGTTACATGGTAACCCCATGAACTGCTTTTATGCTTTATTGTTCTTTTTCTATTAATTGTTCTTTTTCTATGGTTCCAGTATCTGCTGTTTCAATTACATTATGAGGAAATATATTAACACCTAGATCCTTACTTTGTCTTAGTACATAATAAAAAACCGCTACGATTACACCTATCCCAAAAACTACACCCCAAGTACTCATCATGACCCCTCCGTTAGTATCAACTTGTTTAGCTTATCTGATCCTCTGTCTTAGCTAGTGTCAAAACAGGTTTTAGAACCTTAATATAATCTATCTTTGGATCTTCTGTTCCTTGTAAGTCTGCCTGTTCATTTTTTAAAACCTGAACATAATCAATGGTTTCTTGACTAATATACTCTCCAGGACAGACTAAAGGAATTCCAGGTGGATATGCCATAATCATTTCTGCACTAATTTCCCCGACAGCTTCTATAAGTAGTATCCTTCTTGTTTCACCATACATGGCATCCCTGGGTGATACAGATACTGTAGGTATTGCAGGCCATGGAGGTACATATTTAAGAAGTTTCTCAAGCTGTCTTCCCTCTGCAATTTCCCTGCAGGAATTAATGAGATATTGGATAGTATGCTCATCATCAGCAAGGGTTAGTAAAAATATTACATTGTATAAGTCGGCTAGTTCTACTTGGATTTTGTAATCTCGCCTTAATATTCTTTCCATATCATATCCAGATAAACCAAGGCTTTTTAAATTGATAGTCACTTTTGTTATATCATATTTTTGACATCCAGAAGTTTGTTCTTCAGGTTCAAATAGTTTAATTCCTGGTATTTTTCTCATTTCTTCCCTTGCCCATCTTGCTAATTCAAGGGTTTTTGTTGCTATTTCTCTCCCATTTAGTGCGATTTGTTTCCTAGCAACATCTAATGATGACATTAACACGTACGATGGACTTGTTGTTTGAGTTATATTTAAAACTGCTTTAACCCTCTGTGAACTTATTAATTTACTCTTAATAAGCAACATAGAGCTTTGGGTCATAGATCCCAGAAGCTTATGGGTTGAACTAGCAGCTATATCCGCACCAGCTTGCATAGCTGATAATGGAAGGTCATCTGAAAGATGGAGATGGGCACCATGGGCTTCATCTACTAAAACTGGAACTTCATACCTATGAGCTAATTTTACTATTTCCTCTAATTTAGAAGATGTACCATAGTAGTTGGGATTTATCATAAAGATAGCCTTTGCCTCTGGATGCTCGTCAAGGGCAGCTTTTATAGTTTCTACTGAGACTCCTGTGGATATCCCATACTCTAAATCCATTTCAGGTCTTACATAAATAGGAATAGCACCGCTGATAATCAAACCGCCAAATGCAGATTTGTGAGCATTCCTTGGCAAAATAACCTTATCACCTGGTTTACAAACAGACATAATCATAGCCTGAATACCATTTGTAGTTCCATTTACAAGGAAAAAAGCTTTATCAGCTCCAAAGGCTTTAGCGGCCAAGTCTTCTGCTTCAGCAATAACTCCTATTGGGTTACAAATATTGTCGGTATCTGGCAAGCATGTTAAATCAATACCCAACGTATTTTTACCAACAAATTCACAAAACTCTGGTATTCCTCTGCCTTGTTTGTGACCTGGTACGTGAAAGGGTATTGTATCGTCTGTCATATATTTTTTTACTGCATCGAAAACTGGAGTTTTAGATTGATGATTTAACATCTAGCTCACCGCCTTTCTTACAAAACAATATCTACCAAGAATAATTAGACCACAATTTTTAATAAAGTTCAATATTAAATTCACAACTTTTCAAGTAAAATACAGATACTTTATCCGATGACTATCACCGCTAGCCTTGCATGGGTTCAGCTATGTCAACAAGTTGACAAGTTTCACTCCAAGACTCCCATCTTCTAGCCTTGCACTAGTATTTCTACGCATTGCTAAAACACAATGCTAGAACTACGGTCGTAAGTGGGAGATAAGCGGTGCTATGTCCCTGGATAACGGTTTCCCCTAAAGGATTAGCTCAGCTAAACATTTAATCTGCTGATTAAATGAAGTTTCGCTCTATAACCTTCAGATGGAGTAATTCAGTGAAACTTAGTTCAGATGCTTTTTTCTGAACTGTAGTTGAACTAATCCTGTGGGAAACTCCACCTGAAGTCAAGAATCCTGTTTATTAGTATTGGCAGTAGAATCAAAAAGACCCAGCTAAAGCTACCTTCAGCTAGGTCTTAGATTATGTTCAACTATTAGATTACATCATTATAAGTATATAACGTATATGTTTCTTCATGCTGATAGTCTTGTCTATAATTTATTTCATCAACCTCATGAACTAGAATAGCATATTTTGCTTCTGGATCAAAATTGGGAGGAATCTCTTTTCTATCAGAGTAAGTGGATTTGTTATAAACTAACTGTTCGAATTGAGTAATTTTACCCAATGTAATGGATTCAGGTCTAGTTGATGCAATGCCGATTACTTTTTTTGTATGCTCTCTGTTTCCAGCCCAGTCATACTTCATTTTTATATCTTCATTGGTTAAAACCCTTTTTAACTCCTCTACATTTTGGACCGCTTTCTTCTTAATAGCAGTTTGATTACCCTCCACCTCTTGAACTAGTCTTTTAACATGGTCCAAATTCACCATTATTAATTCCTCCTTCCGATTTTATGGTCATAATATCTCAACAAGTCTACCTTGCTGCACATTTGCATTTTTGAGTTTACATATCCCTGTATTTCTGCATACAGTTATTCTATAATCATATTTTATGCTTCTGGAAGTATTTTGTCAATAGTTCTTCGGTAAATTTTCTGAATTTTTTTTAAAGAATCAAAAATACAGTCACAATAATCGGACTGTATTTTATGTAATCCTCTTTTAAATTGTGTGCCTATATATTAATAATATCTAGCAATTTTCTTGCAGCATCAATGTGATTTGTCACTTGTGCAGGAGCTGGTCCACCTGGAATATTTCTTTTTGCCACAACATTTTCTATTCTTACTTCCTCAAAAATATCATTTTCAATTACATTAGAGAACTCCTTATACTCACTTAGCTTTAACCCTTCTAGGTCTACTCCCTTACTGATGCAATATGCAACCAGCTCACCAACAATTTTATGTGCTTCTCTAAAGGGTATTCCCTTTGTTACCAGGTAATCAGCCACATCAGTTGCTCCTCCAAATCCTCCCCTTGCGCCTTCTTTCATTACTTTGTCTTTGACAGTAATGCTTGCAAGCATTGGCGTAAATGTAATCAAGCATCCTTTTACAGTATCAATACTATTGAAAAGACTTTCCTTGTCCTCTTGCATATCCTTGTTATACGCCAGGGGCAGCCCTTTCATTACAGTAAGTATTGCCATTAGATTTCCATAGACTCTGCCAGTTTTTCCCCGAACAAGTTCAGCTACATCAGGGTTTTTCTTTTGAGGCATTATACTGCTCCCTGTACTAAAGGAATCATCCATTTCAATAAATCTATACTCATCACTTGACCAGATGATAAGTTCTTCGCAAAACCTACTTAAATGCATCATTATAATAGCTGCAGTACTGTTAAACTCTATAATAAAATCTCGGTCGCTTACTGCATCCATACTATTACGGGTTATTTCTTTAAAGCCTAGTTCTTCTTTAACCATATGTCTATCTAGTGGAAATGTAGTACCTGCAAGGGCACCAGAACCAAGAGGCATCATGTCGGTTCTTTTATAGACATCCTTGAGCCTATCAATATCTCTATAAAACATTTCCCAATAGGCCATACAATGGTGGGCAAAGGTCACAGGTTGAGCTTTCTGCAAATGAGTATAGCCTGGCATAATAGTATTCAGATGCTTATCTGCTTGTTTCAATAAAGTTTTCTCTAAATCAATTAACATCTGCGTTATGTAAACTATTTCCTCTTTTAAATATAGTCTTATATCGAGTGCAACTTGGTCATTTCTGCTCCGCCCAGTATGAAGTTTCTTACCAACATCCCCAATTTTTTGGATTAGAAGTGTCTCCACGTTCATATGTATGTCTTCTGCGTCCTGGGATAAGTCAACCTTTCCCTCCTCTAGTTCCATTAAGATTTCACTCAATCCATCTATGATCTGTTGTGACTCTTCTAGGGTTATAATTCCGCATTTCCCTAACATTCTGGCATGGGCTTTACTTCCTTCAATATCTTGTTTATATAATCTTTTGTCAAAGAAAATAGATGAATGAAAGTCTTCCACAAGCTTATCTGTCTCCTTTGAAAAACGTCCTCCCCAAAGTTTCATAACTTAACCCTCCAAAGTTTACTATTATATTTGTATTTTATTATACACCAAGACATATTTTTTTCCACTCTTATAAAAGTAATCTAATTAGATCAATGTATTATCACCTGTATAATCTCTATACCAATAGTATTGACATAAACATCCAATAAGAATAAAATAAAGTCACATACTATATGTGTAATACATATATAAGGAGATGACATTTATGTGCCACAGCAATGGAGAATGCAGCCCTGGGACATGTAACTGCAGGGGTGGAAAAATTGAACGCTTTATTGAACCATGTATACTTCTATTATTAAAGAAGAACCACCCTGCACATGGATACGAGCTTCTTGATAAATTAAGTGAATATGAAATCAATAGCGATTCTGGTGCACTATATCGTACTCTAAGAAGGCTTGAGGATGAGAAAATGGTTATTTCAGCTTGGGAAACTCATGGTGCAGGACCAGCAAAAAGAATGTATGAAATAACCCTATCTGGTGAGACATTGCTAAAAAATTGGATTGCCAACTTTAAAAAGACCAAAAGGACTCTTGATAAATTTATAAGTGAGTTTAATGAAATAGGGAGTGATAATTAATGTTTACCGTTGCTCTTTATACATCTGCAATAGCTGCTCTAATTATTTCCTACTACAAGGACAAAGGAAAAACAAAACAGGCATTAAAAAAGGCTTACAAAGCTTTTACAAACATCCTCCCAGAATTCTTAACAATTATAATAATTATTGGATTTGCACTTGCTGTACTAAAACCTGAGAGCATCTCAAAAGTTATAGGTGACACATCTGGAATTACAGGACTTCTAATTTCTAGTGGGTTGGGTGCTGTAACTCTAGTTCCAGGGTTTATTGCTTTTCCACTTGCAAAAGCACTTCTAGAAAATGGCGCAGGAATTGTACCAATTGCTGCTTTTGTATCAAGCTTAATGATGGTAGGTGTAGTTACGCTTCCGCTAGAAATAAAATATTTTGGTAAAAAAGCGGCATATGTACGAAATGGTTTAGCTTTTATATTTTCAATAGTTATTGCACTATTATTGGGGGTAATGCCATGGGTGTTGTAAAAAGATATAAATGGGTATTGTTGTTGGGTTTGATGTTATTGCTAGCTGTAGTATTCAGTCCTGATTTTGGCTTAGAAGCTGCAAGCATAACCTGGCTTAATCTAGTTTTTATGCTAAAAATTTTGCCTCCCATATTCTTATTACTAGGAATCCTTGATATCTGGGTTCCTAAGGAAACTATGATAAAATATGTGGGTGCAGGCTCAGGGATTAGGGGTGGTATAATCGCTTTTAGTCTAGGTTCTGTAGCGGCTGGCCCCCTATATGCAGCCTTTCCCGTAGCCCAAATGCTACTAAAAAAGGAGACATCACTAATTAATGTCTTTATATTTATTGGAGCTTGGTCTACCACCAAAATTCCACTAATTCTATTTGAAACTAGTGCTCTTGGAGCTGGTTTTTCCATATCAAGATTATTATTAAATATCCCTGTAATTATTATAATTGCCTATCTAACTCATAAAATAGTTCATAAAGAACAAGCAGCAATTTATCAAGCCTCTCATCAACTGTAACGGTTCAGATGAAGTATATCTCCATCTGAACCGTCAGCATCCTGCTTTTATTAAGCAATTTGTATTTGATAGTGTTTGAGCCATAGATTTACTTGATAGATGTAGGCATAAAACTGTGCTTCACCCATTAGCTGCCCAAACCAGGGTACTCCAGCATTATGAGGATTGCTTCCTAGCATTTTATTGATAAAATCCACATTAATTAATGGAAGTATGGGTGAATTATGATTATTAATAATATCCAGCACCAGGTTTTTGGTTGCTTGTAAATATTCTGGATTATGTGTTTTCGGGTAAGGACTTTTTTTCCTCCATAAAACATCGTGGGGCAATAATCCTACAAGTGCTTCTCTAAGTATGCCCTTTTCTCTACCTTTAAGCTGCTTTAAGTCCCAAGGAATGTTCCATGCATATTCCACAAGTCTATGGTCGCAGAATGGAACTCGCACTTCAAGGCCAACCGCCATACTCATTCTATCCTTCCTATCAAGTAATGTAGGCATCCAACGGGTAAGGGTTAAATAGAATATTTCTCTTAAGCGAGCTTCCTTCTCACTTTCTCCAGGCAATCTAGGAACCTCAAATAAGGCTTCATAATACCGATCTTGAACATATTCTTTGGGGTGAACAATGCTTCTTAATTCATGTGACATTAACTGTTCTCTTATGTCTAGATTTGATGACCAGGGGAAAGTTTTAGCCTTTACTAGTTCTTCCCTATGAAACCAAGGGTACCCACCAAAAATTTCATCTGCACATTCTCCAGATAATGCAACTGTAGCTCCATTTTTTATTGCTTCACAGAAAAGATAGAGAGATGCATCAACATCGGTCATTCCTGGCAAATCCCTTGCATATACAGCTTTATCTAAAGCAGATATCTGTCCATGGGTATCTAGAGTCGTATAGTGATGGTCAGTTTCTAGATATTCGGAAACTATTTTTATCCACGGTTTATCTGAATTGGGTTGATAATTACTGGCTTTAAAGTATTTGTCATTATCTTCAAAATCTACAGAGTAGGTGTGGATTGGACCATTTCCTGCTTTTTGTAATGCTTCAGCTGCTACAGCTGTTATTGCACTTGAGTCCACTCCTCCTGATAGTAAAGTGCAGACTGGAACATCTGCTACGAGCTGTCTATTTACAGCATCACTAAATAGGTGTCTTACCTTTTCTATAGTTTTCTTTAAGTCATCTTCATGAGCTTTACTTGTTAATAACCAGTATTTATGTCTTTTAAGGCCATTGTGATCAAATATCATAAATTCACCAGGGATAACTTCTGAAATTTGAGTAAATACTCCCTGCCCAGGAGTTCTAGCAGGACCAATAGCAAAAATTTCTGCAAGACCGTCTAGATTTACTTTTGGTTCTATAAAAGGGTTAGCTAATAAGGCCTTATGCTCTGAACCAAAAACAAATCGATTGCCTTGAAAGCTATAAAACAAGGGTTTTACACCAATTCTATCTCTAGCCAAATAAAGCGTTTCATCAACATCATTCCAGATAGCAAAGGCAAAAATTCCGTTATAGTGTTCTACACAAGCTGGGCCCCATTCAATATATCCCACCAAAACTACCTCAGTATCAGACCTGGTGTGAAAGGTATGACCCCTTGCCTGTAAATCCTGACTCACTTCATCTGTATTGTATAATTCGCCATTATAAACAATAACAAAATTTCTATTTCCCCTTTGTCGCACCATGGGCTGCAAACCACCTTCAGGGTCTACCACTATAAGTCTTCTATGAACCAAGGATGCTTTTTTAGTTACCCACATACCCTTTGCATCAGGTCCCCTGTTTGTCAATTTTCCCATCATTCTGCTAGCTTGCTGTTTTCTCTCTTCTACCCTTAAGTCAATTTCCCAGTCTACCCAACCTGCTATTCCACACATTTTCTAACACCTTCTTTGATAATGATTTTCATTCTCTATTGTATGATATTTGCAAATAGAGTAATGGGTGCATGTCTCCTAGGCACAATTTAATATTTTTTCCCAACGGGATTTTTTAAGTAGGATTTTCATAATATTTATAGAAAGTACTAGGTGATAAAACCTATTTCTTTTTAAAGGGGTTACTCTTTGATGAAAAAAATGCGTGATTTGTTTATTAGAAAAAAGAAGCAAGTAAGACCTCTAGAGGCTATTCAGGTAGGTATATCCCCTTGTTGCAATTTAAAGTGTACTTTTTGTCCTACAACTTTTATTCATGAAAAAAATGCAAGAATAATGAATATTGAAGATTTTTCTTTACTAAAACCTTATTTCTCATGGGCTAATTGGATTTACCTTCAGGGTTGGGGTGAACCACTCTTAAACAAAAACATTTGGGAAATGGCTTCTCTTGTAAAAGCATCTGATGCCAAGGTAGGTTTCACAACAAATGGAACTTTAATGGGTACTGAGGTTTCAGAAAATCTTGTCAAAAATAATATAGATATAATTTCTGTATCCATAGCTGGAGATGCCTCTGCTTCACATAATAAGCTAAGGAAGGGTTCTGAATTTACAACAATTATTAAGAATATTAAGGCACTAGTTTCTATGAAGAATAGATATAACTCACCTACTCCTAAAATTAGCCTGTCTTATATGCTTACAAAAGAAAGTATCCTACACCTTCCAGATACAGTTAAACTTGCTCATGATATTGGTGCTGATGATTTATATGCCATAAACTTAGACTATGTTTTTAGCTATGAAACTAATGAGAGTAAAATATTTACCTGGGGCGAAAAACCTAGGCAGGATTATGCAAATATTATGGCGGAATCTAAAAAAATTGCTGCTGAAAGAAAATTTTCTTTCAGATCATATCTATTAAGTATGGAGGAGCAAGAACCTGTTTGTGAGCTTGACCCTAATAGATTTGTATTTGTTACAGATGATGGTGATATTACTCCATGTACCTATTTAGGCAGAACAATAAATCCAAGAGTTTTCCAAGATAAGCTAATCAACTTACCCAGAAAAACCTTTGGTAATATTAAAGATAATAGCTTTGAAGAAATTTGGAATAGCGCTGACTACATGGAATTTCGTAGTAAGTTTACCGTCCGTTTAGAGGAATACAAACTACTAATGAATACCTATGCCGATTATGAGCCAAGTCTAATAATACTTAAACAAGCCGAAAAAAGATACTCAGAGGCATTAGAAAAAAATCCCCTACCTATTGAATGTCAAAGCTGTCCTAAGGCCTATGGAATCTAATTTATTCCATTTCTCTTTTGAAAGGTACTTCCAGAAGCTCATGTACTAATATAAATTCAAAACCGTCCTTTTTCAAAACCTCAATAATTTCGCCTAGTGCTTCTACAGTTCCACTTAAATCCTCATCAATTCCGCCAGCGGAATGCTGTAATATAATGGAACCATCTGTAACATCTTCTAGGATGTTAGTTTTAATCTCATCCGCAGAAAGCCCCTTCCAATCCAATGAATCTACGTTCCATGCAATTATTCTATATTCACGATTGGCAACTACCTTTAGCTTTTCTATATCCATTGATCCATAAGGTGATCTAAATAATGTGGGAGTATATCCAACTAGTTTCTTGATAATCACTTCTGTCTCCCTTAATTCTTGAGTCACCTTATCATTAGACAACTTAATAATATTGGGATGGGACCAAGTATGGTTAGCAACAATATGTCCCTCCTTGTCTATCCTTTTTACAACCTCAGGAAATAGTTTGCACCTTTTTCCCATAACAAAAAATGTTGCAGGTACATTATGATCTTTTAATACATCCAAGATTTGTGGAGTAAAATTATCATCAGGTCCATCATCAAATGTAAGTGCAATCCTTTTTGATTCATCTGGTCCGTAGCGGTAGAAAAGCCCTGGAAACTCTGAGGCTAAATCTATAATTTCTCTTTGTGGAAAACCTCTTTCAAGTCTTTCCGGCCCTCCAGCTAAATCAAATTCTTCTGGTGGAACAGGCTTTTGGGGCATATTTACTGGAATAATAAAAGCCCATACTAAAAAGATGCCGATGACCAGCAAACTCAAAAATACATATAGTTGATTTTTACCCATTTCATTGTCACCTCAGAATTATTCTATCCAATTTTAATAATTAAATGTAGAACAATACATGGTTTTCGTTAAGCCATTTCAAAACGCTTATAAAAAGTTTCCTGCAAAAAAATATCGCCTCTCAATCATGAATAGGAGAGGCGATATTTTGTATATATATTTAATTGATCTTGCCAGCATTGTCTAGTAGTTTAAGAGAATTGACTCTAAAGACTAAGCTTAGCTCCTTTTCTGATAGTCCTCCCCTTTGTTTAATATCTTTAATAAACATAGAAAATTCAGCTTGCCTTTGCTTTCTTGGGTATATCAATAATGGAAAGTCTGAACCATATAGAATTTTTTCAACCCCCACAAGATCTGCTACAGCCCTAAACACTCCCATTTTATATAAGAGGGGACTTCCCGCAGACTCATAGTAAACATTTTTCATTGCCTGTTTTACTTCTGGCCAAAGTTCGAAATATGGCAAACCTCCACCCCAATGAGCTAAAATTAGCTTTAGGTTTGGTAACCTTTTGGCAAGTTCGTAAAAACCTTGAATTGGAGTAGGATCTTTACCAGAATATATTTTACCTACAGGCTCCCCAGCATGGATATTTACTAACATATTACATTTTGCTGCAGCTTCCATTAAGTTAAGGAAATCCCTGTCATTTAACTCCCAACCCTGGCCTCCTGGTCCCATTTCACCTATTCCTGCAAAACCCATTTCATAACATCTTTCCATTTCCCAAATTGCACGCCACCCAGCCCTGGGATTTATACTTGCAAAGGCTATAAAACGGTCAGGATATTTACTTATTACTTCTTGCATGTAATCATTATGATACTTGCATAAGCCATGATCTCGCCAATACCAACCCTGCATTACTATCTTTTCTACACCAGCCTCATCAGCCAGAGCTAACGCTTCCTCGGCAGTAGCATAACGTTGTATTGTACACTTAGGGTCTGCGACTACTCCAAAATAGGTGTCCAGTCTGCAATACTTCTCTTGGTTTCTAATAACATCGGGAGGAAACATATGGGTATGTATATCTATTATTCCCTTTGAAACATGCTTGGATAAATGCACGTATTTTCACTCCCTTCTCCTGCCAATCCTAGCAATCTTAAAGCATTTTTTCCAAGAACGTTGTCTAAAGCTTCTTTATCCTTTATTTCGTCCTTTACTTCATTAACCATAGAAAGAAAGTTGGGTTGCTTTTCCTTTTGAGGATATAGATGTAATGGATAATCTGTTCCAAAAAGAATTCTCCTATGACCAACAAGATTTATCGTTGACATATAAACCGCTGGGGAACAGATTAATGGACTAGCTGCTGTATCGTAATATACATTGGTAAAGGCCTTACTTATCTCAGGCATCAATTCATAGAATGGTAATCCACCACCCCAATGTGGAAGAATCACTTTTAGCAAGGGCTTTGCCATGATTAAATACACATAGTCATTTAAAGAGACATCTGATTTTCCAAAGTAAAAGTCTCCTACTGGTTCACTAATATGAATACTTAGTGGTATATCAGCATCTATACATAAATCACTTATTATTAGGAAGTTCTCATCTTTTAAAGAAAATCTTTGACCATATGGATCAAGCTCACCTACTCCTGCCATTCCTGCTTGAAGGCATCTTTTTACCTCCCTTTGTGCATTTAACCCATCGTTAGGATTTACTACACAAAACCCTATAATCCTATCTGGGTAAGCTTTCATTGCCTCCATTATATAGTCATTTTGCATAACACAATATTCATGGGACAAAAATGGCCATCCTTGGATTACAATTTTATCAACACCATCTTTATCCATTTGCTTAATGGCCTGCTTATAGGTTGCGAAGAACTGTTTAGTATGGTTGGCTGGGGTTGATGTGGAAAGAAACCCAAAGTAGTCATCCCTTAAAGCAAAGCTAGCAGGATCACTAGTAATTTGTTCAGGGAGAATATGTGTATGAAAATCAACAATCATTGTTTTCACCATCCTTTCATTTAAATGGTGGAATTAAGGTTTTTTGCAGTATCAATAAATGGTACATTTCTTTTTATTAAGTTAACAAACATGTAAATAAGTGGAGTATCAAGTATAGAAATTATAAGTTTAATAATATATTCACCAACAATAATTGCTAATAATGGTGTTCCTGTACCAGAGAATGCAATAGTTACGAATATAATAGTATCAATAAGCTGAGATGCACCAGTTGAAAAATTATTTCTTAACCAAAGATGCTTCCCCTTAGTTTTTTCTTTCCAAAAATGAAAAGCCCAAACATCATGATACTGGCTAATTAAATAAGCAACCATACTTGCAAATACAATACGAATATTCGCTCCTAGAATTAGCTGGTATTCTGCCTGTTCAGTCCAGAAGGATGCAGCAGGCATATAAATTGCGAGTTTAATAAAAATGGCTGAAAGTACAGAACCAAAAAAACCAAGTTTTATTACATATAATGTCCGTTTCTTTCCCCATATTTCCGCAATTGTATCTGTTAGAAAAAATGTAAGTGCATAGCAAATGGCTGCCGCAGAAACTGTCAAGCCTCCAATAGTAATAAGCTTAGCAGCAATTACATTACTAACAATTAGTAGTGAAACAAATGTAATAGCTAGTAACAAAAATATTTTTTCTTCTCTTTTGAACGCTTCCATCTGATTCCTTCTTTCTAGTAATAGTTTTGCGCAACTTCATTATAATGCACTTTGTTTGAAAACCGCAAGATTTACAAAGGTTTTATTTTATGTAGACTAACAAAGTGTTCACATGGCATACTAAAAGTGATAAACTAATATTGCTTAAATAGGAATTATTAGCCATTTCAAATTAAAGGAAAGGAGCACTTTATGGCTTCAAATATTAGATTTGACTATAGTACTACAAAAGACTTTATCAAAAGTAATGAAATAGAATATGTACAAGAGGCAGTAGAGGTCGCACACCAACTACTTCATAGTGGAAAGGGCCCAGGTAATGAATATACTGGATGGCTTAATTGGCCAAAGGAATATGATAAGACTGAGTATAATAGAATTAAGGAAGTCGCTGCAAAGATTAGGAACAAGGTAGACGTATTTATTGTCATAGGAATCGGTGGTTCCTATCTTGGTGCTAAATCTGCAATAGATCTTCTAAAGAATTCTTTTTACAACCAGCTTTCAAGGGATATTAGGCAGTCTCCAGAAATCTATTTTGCTGGCAATAATATTAGTTCAACTTACCTTTCTAGACTGCTAGAACTAGTTAAGGATAGAGATTTTGCCATCAATGTTGTGTCTAAGTCTGGTACAACGCTGGAACCTGCTATTGCTTTTCGGATATTTAGAGAAATAATTGAGAAGAAATATGGAACTGCACGGGCAAAAGAAAGAATCATTGCAACTACTGACAAATCAGAGGGTGCTCTAAAAAAGTTGGCAGATGAACAGGGCTACGAATCCTTTGTTGTCCCCGATAATGTAGGAGGACGCTACTCTGTTCTAACTTCAGTAGGACTTCTCCCACTTGCAGTTGCTGGCATAGACATAGATGAAGTAATGTCAGGAGCTAATACTGCTCATGATAACTATCTAAACAAAGATCTTAAGATAAATGAGTGTTACCAATATGCTGCAATTAGAAATATACTTTATGGTAAAGGAAAAAACATTGAGCTCCTCGTAAATTATGAACCGGATCTTGCTTCTTTCTCAGATTGGTGGAAACAGCTCTTTGGGGAAAGTGAAGGCAAGGAAGGCAAAGGTATTTTTCCTGCAAGTGTAAACTTTTCCACGGATCTTCACTCCCTTGGCCAGTATATTCAAGATGGGAGGCGAAACCTATTCGCCACAACCATATGGGTTGAAAACCCACCTTACAACTTTGAAATAAAGGCAATTGACGAGGATATGGATGGACTTAATTTTCTTGCAGGCAAAACAATTCAACACGTTAATGAACAGGCCTGCCGGGCAACCATACTTGCCCATACTGAAGGAGGAGTTCCAAACTTAAAGGTGAACATAACAGATTTAACTCCTTACACATACGGGCAGCTTGTGTATTTCTTTGAAAAGGCATGTGCAATAAGCGGCTATCTACTAGGCGTCAATCCATTTGATCAGCCAGGTGTGGAGACATATAAGAAAAATATGTTTGCTTTATTAGGTAAGCAAGGAACAGAAAAGATAAAATTGGAAATTGAAGAAAAGCTTCACCACCTGTCAAAAACACAGTAAGTGAACACCTTGAAATTTGCACTAAAAACAAAAAGTCAGTCAACCCTTGGGCTTGCTGACTTTTTATAAGAGGAGGTTATGTCCCTAAAATCCAATTAGTTTTAAATATGTGGATACTCCTTTTTTATTTCTTTAATAATTTCTTCATTATATGCTACATCTGTGCTTTCCTTAAAATATTTGCCTACTCGTTCTCTAGCAACTTGCCCAACATCTTTACAGCCATTTTCCTTCCAAATGTTATAGCTCATTCTTGCAGCAACATCAGGCATAAAAGTTTCACTTCGCATATATTTTAAAGTATGTGGGTGTGTGAGGTAATTACCACCAGGCCCAATTGCTTCAATAACTTCTAATGCTAATCTATCTTCATTAATATCTAAGCCTCTCACGGCCCGCATGACCATCCCATTGATTTCATTATCAATAACATATTGCTCAAGAGATACTGTCATTCCACTATCAATAAGGCCAGCCGATTCATGTATCAGTTGCGCACCAGCTAAGGCTGGCATTAAAATTGTGGTTGCCTTTTCATAACCCGCTTGAGCATCAGGGACCTTTGCTTCTGTTGTACCTCCAGTAGCATACATAGGAAGATTATAGAAGGATGCAAGTTGGGCACAAACGCTATTCATAATACCGTTTTCTACTGCACCAAATAAAAAGTTCATGGTTCTCATATCTGCTGTAGTAGGAACTACACTATAAAGAACAGGAGAAGCCGGATTGATTAACTGGGCTAAAAGAATGCCACTTAATGCTTCAACATTTAATTGTACTAATGTTCCAGCAAGAGTCATGGGTGCAGTAGCACCACTTATAGGCGCACATGATGTGACTAAAGGTACACCAGCCTGAACTACTTCAAACATATGCTCCACATAATTCTTCTCCATCTTAAGGGGACTCATTATGGAGCAAGTAATTGATATGTTAGGTTTAGCTTTTAGTTCCTTTGCTCCTCCTGCTAGAAGCTGTGCCATTTGCACAACTTTTTTCGCACCTTCAGGCCCAAATACACCACCCATGATATGCTTAGTAGTATTATTAAGCCCTGCAAAGAACCTATTAACATCAACATCCTCATTAGAAACATCATTAGGATATACTGGCAGTACAAACCAATGTATATTGTCCAAGCTATGACAAAGCTTAGCAATTGTTTTTAAATCATCTAAAGTAGTAGGCCTACGAACCCCACTTTCATAGTCTAGGATACCCACAGCACTTCCACCACTTCCAAGAAAGGTTCTCCCAGGCTCTACTACAAGATGATGTTTATCCTCTCGACCATATAAAATTACTCTTGCTGGAGCCATTTTAATCTTTTCAATTATCCACTTTTCTGAAGCCCTTACCCTTTTGTTGATAAAATCTACCTGAGCTCCATTTTCTGCAAATAGTTTCAGAGCCCTTTCATGATCAACTTCAATTCCTACTTTTTCAAATACATGCATTGCAGCGTTGTGAATTATTTCAATTTCTTTGATAGATACAGGTTGGTAGTATCCACTTGCTGTACCAAAGTACATGAAGTGCTCCTTCTCCTAACCGCAGGATTAGGCTTTTATTTCTCTTAGATAGGGAAACTCACTTTTAACATGTAAAATCTTCTCTGATTCAAAAGGTTGCACTTGATGATTAGCTAAAGCTTCTCGTGCAATTTCATTTGCTCTCTGCCATGAATTTTTACTTCCATCTTTAACCCAATCTGTGTATATATTTCTATTAGCAACCTTTGGAAAAAAGGTTTCAGTTCTCATGTGTTTAACCGTATGCCCTTGTGCAAGGTAATTACCACCTGG
Source organism: Desulfitibacter sp. BRH_c19 (assembly GCA_001515945.1). Taxonomy (NCBI): domain Bacteria; kingdom Bacillati; phylum Bacillota; class Clostridia; order Neomoorellales; family Desulfitibacteraceae; genus Desulfitibacter; species Desulfitibacter sp. BRH_c19. The sequence goes on along the minus strand of LOER01000004.1, from coordinate 22,957 downwards.
ACCTACACTTTTAATGGTTTCATAGGCTAATGTATCATCATTTACTTCTATACCCCTTGTAGCCCTTAGTGCCATACCATTTATTTCATCATCTATAACTAACTGTTCTAAACTAAAACAGATGCTACCCTCTAGAAGTCCTGCTGCATCATGGATTAATTGAGCACCTGCCAATGCTGGCATTAAGCTACCCATAGCCTTTTCATAGCCTGATTGAGCATCACCAACCTTGGATTCAGATACACCTCCTGTTGAATACATGGGAATATTATAATAGGATGCAAGTTGTGCACAAGCTGCGTTCATAATACCACTTTCTACTGCTCCAAATAAAAATCCCATGGAGCGCATATCAGCAATAGTTGGTACTACACTATAAAATACAGGGGTGCCATTGTTAATTGCCTGAAGCAAAAGAATTCCACTCAATGCCTCTGCATTTAATTGCGCCAACTGTCCTGCGAGCGTCATGGGAGCAGTTAACCCTGAAATAGGACATACTGACGTAACTACTGGAACACCAGCATCTGCTGCATCGAACATAAAGTTGACATAATTATGTTCCATCTTTAAGGGACTTAAGAGACAGGTTATAAAGGTTAGAATTGGTCTTTTTCGAAATTCTTCTTCTCCACCAGCTAATATTTGTGCCATTTTAATTACATCCTTGGCACCATCTTCATGATAAATACCTCCCATAACATGTTTAGTGGAGTTATTCAATGCATTAAAAAAACGATTAACATCTACTTCATTGGTTTCTATTCCTCCCGGATATACAGGAAGCATTATCATATGTATATTATTTAAATAATCTATTAATTTGCAAATTTGGGATATATCTTCAAGAGTGGAATCTCTACGTTCTCCTGTTTCTACATCAATTGTCTTAATAGCTGTTCCACCATTACTGTAATAGGTTCTATTTGCTTCAATTACAAGATTATTTTTTTCATCCCTACCATATAGGGTGATTCGAGCGGGAGCCTTTTTTATTGTTCTCATAAGCACATCTGGTTCAACTCTTACAATTTTATTTAGATAGTCCACTTTACAACCTATTTTTTCAAGAACAACTAGAGCCCTTTTGTTATCCACCATAAAGCCTACTTCTTCTAGTATTCTAAGTGACGTGTTATGTATCTTCTCAACTTCCTTGAGTGATAAAGGTTTATAGAATCCACTTGGATAGCCGTAAAATGTCATCACACTTCTCCTTTTCATCTTGAAGTCACACTATTTACTTCTATTAATAAGTAATAAGCAATTTTAGTGCCAAAATAAACATACCAAAAAAGCCCTAATTAGCTTGTATTTAAGCTAATAGAGCTTGTAATATCCAGATTTTTATTATTAATTGTAATAATAATTACTTAACTATTATTAAGTTTAATATTATAGTCTTTGAGTTTTCTATATAAGCTTGGTACACTTATACCTAATTCATTAGCAATAAGCTCCTTCTCTTTTAACGAACCACCATGCAGTAAAATGGCTTTCATAATGATCTTTTTCTCTACTTCTCGCACATGGCATTTCAAATCTAATTTTTCTTGGACAATTTCTTCTCCTTTAACGCTTCTAAGTATGCGTAGTGGTAAACTTGCTGGCATAATTAGATTGCTTTGCTCGAAATTACAAGCATATTCAATTGCGTTTTCCAATTCCCGTACATTTCCAGGCCAGTTATACAGCTTCAAAATTTCCAAAGCTTCAGGGTGAATTGTCTTAATTGTTTTCTTAAGAAATTCATTATATTTATAGATAAAATAGTCGACCAAAAGAGATATATCATCTCTTCTTGCACGAAGAGGGGGGATATATAAAGGTATAACATTAAGCCTATAATATAAATCCTCTCTAAATTGTCCATCAGCAACCATTTTCTCAATATCCCTATTAGTTGCTGCAACAATTCTCACATCAATTTTTATTTCGCTATTACCTCCCACCCTTTCGATGGTTCGGTTTTGTAAAACTCGTAATAGTTTTGCTTGTAAATAGAGAGGCAACTCCCCAAGCTCATCTAGAAAAACCGTACCTCCATCAGCTAATTCAAATTTACCAATTTTACCACCATGCTTTGCCCCTGTAAAAGCACCTTCATCATAACCAAAGAGTTCACTTTCCAGAAGGTTATCAGGTATGGCGCTACAATTAATAATTTTAAGGGGTTTATTTGCCCTCGGACTAGCAGCATGAATTGCTCGAGCAAAGAGCTCTTTACCAGTACCACTTTCTCCCTGTATCAAAACTGTAGAGCTACCTTGGGCAACCTGTAGTACTCTTTCTTTTACATCTTTAATAATTTCACTATCCCCGATGATTTCTGAAAGGGTAGATTGATATTCAGTACCTGCCCATCTTTCTGCCTTTCTTTGAACATCAGACAGACGGTAAAATGCTTCAAAGGCTCCAGTTAAAATTCCATCACTATATACAGGATAAAAGTAACTTAAAACTCTCACCCGTTTTTCCCCAATTTGATAGGTAATCACCTGCTCTTGGTCTATCTCCTGTTTTAAAATAATTTTACAAAGGGGAGATTTAGATAAAACAGTATTAATACTGCTACCCCTTAATTCTTGCCACGGCAAACCAAGAATATCTCCTGCGGATTGATTTATTTGTGCTATGTATCCCTCCGCATTCACCCCAATTACTCCTATGTCTATAGAATTAATTATTGTTTTCAGAAATTCTGCAGTTATTCTTAACTGTTTTGTACTGCGATTTTCCGCTATTTTACTGGACAATAATTCAGACATTTTTGCAACATATTGCAATAGTGTTTGTTCTTGATTTAACAGTCGGATTTTTTGCTCATCTGTAAAAGCCACAAGATTAATTAATCCTACTGGCATACCCTCCAATTGGATTGGCATAAAAAAACCAGCTTTTATAATATCACAATTACTATACAGGTGACATATTTCACAGATCTGATCTTTTCCTGGTTCCACAAGGATAAAGGGTTTTTTGCATAATAGTGCATGTCTGCAGATATGTCCCATAGCCATTTTTGTACCAATCTTTTCCTTGGATTCCCCAGTACCTGCAATTCTTAATAAATGGGAGTCTATTATTTCCACACCCATATCAAGGGCCGCACTAATTGCCTCAGCTATGTCTTGAACAAAATCTTGAATACCTCTCAATTCAGACAACTGTCACACCCGCTTTCAAGAACTTGCTAAATTGATATAATATTCTATAATTTACCACCAATCTCCTGCACTTTATACAAAATAGTAAATCTTTGTCTCGAGTTGTGTGCATAAAAAAAAAGCCCGGTGGGCTTTTTTTTATGCTATCCTTTAGCTGTTTCCATGTATCTTCGTATTTCCTTGTCTATTTCTGAATCTAATAAAGTTTCAGGGGCATTGCTTAGTATTTCTTTATATTTCCGATTTGCCCTGATTACCACATCCTCTGATCCCGCTGCTACCCAATCCATATAGGACTCGCAACCGGAAACTGTTGGCATCCATCTACTACGAAATTTCTCAAAAGTACTTTGGTGAGTTAAATAGGATCCAGAATGTCCAATTTCTTGAATTGCTTCTATCGCTAATGCCTCTTCTGATATCTCCACACCTTGTTTAATACGCACCATTCTTTGAATCAATTCTTCATCAATTATAAATTTCTCATAAGAAGTAGTCATAATAGCATCTAGAACACCCATGCACTGTACAACAATATGACCACCGCCCAATACACCCATCATAAGATTTTGCATGGTTTCATATCCAGCTTGACAATCTACAACCTTTGAGTCAGTTACACCTGATAATATTCTAGTGGGAACCTTATAATAGTCCATACCCATTTGCAAGTTAATTATATCCATCAACAAACCTTCAGGGTTACCTCCGATAAAGCTACCTGTTTTCATATAAGCAGTATTTGATGCAATTGAGTACAAAACTGGATTACCTGGATTTATTAATTGTATTAAGGTTAGACCAGCTAATATCTCAACATTTTGTAATACAGCTGTTCCTAATAGAGTTATAGGCCCAGACACACCTGCCATTATACATGGAGCCAAAAATACTATTTGATTACGTTTTGCATATTCTATGATGGTTTCCAAAGCATCCTGGGAATAGCCCAATGGACTAAGTGGATTAATAGCCACCGCTGCATAATGCCCATTATTTAATTTCGTTCCTAAAGCAATTTCAATCATATCCAATGTTTGCTGGGCTTCATGCCTATATCCAGTATGTCCAATAATTGGTTTATCTGAGTTTCGTACAGTTTCATATATCATGTGTAGGTGCTTTTCATCCTGTGAGATATCACTTGGATTTACAGGTATAGATCCCACAAGATGAACCACATCACTATGCTGGCAAAGCTTCTGAATGTTGCCAAAATCCTCTAATGTACCTACACGCCTACCCTTGTCCAAATCTTGAATATATACTGGTCCCAAGTTTGGTTGAATAAGAAAGCCCTCACCCACTGTTACTGACTTGTCCATGTTTCTCGCTGTCCAAGTAAAAGTCTCTGGACAATTCTCTATAGCTTCCTCTACCATCTTCCTAGTAAAATACACAGTATTACCTAAAATCTTTGCACCATGAGACCTGCATATTTCCAATGCTTCCTCGCAATGAAAAGCCACACCAGTCTCTTCTAGTATCTTTATTGATGCATCATGTATCATTTGAAAATCCTCTTTAGAAATAACCTCTAATTTGGTCTTTAACATCATAATCCCCTCCATAGCGTTGAACTAAATAATTTTGTAACTTCGAACATTATCTTTAATCTGATGCAAGGACTATGCCATTTAATAATATCTATATAAAAGCCTATATAGCTGTCTTTGCAAAGCTAATTCTAAGTCCATACGGGTTATTGTAAGTCATTTAGATTTAAATTGATAGCGAAATATAGTTTAGCATCTAGAACAAAATAAATAGGAGAACACTTAGTGTTCCCCCATATTTTTAGATTATTTATTTAGATATCGGCGGATGCGCCTATTTGCTTTACTTTGACTAATATTTAGCGCTTTTGCAACCTTATATGAGCTTCCCAATTGTTTATAAGCCTTGATAATTAATTCTTCCTCTAGCACATCTAATGGAACAAGATTAGGCAATGCTAAATTAGCTTTAGCTTTATCGCTTTTACTGAAGCTTTTGGGGAAATGCTCTGGTAGTATCTTTGATTCCTTAACAGTTATCACTAACCTCTCAACAACGTGTTGTAATTCACGTACATTTCCTGACCATGAATGAGTAATTAATGTATCTAGACTATCTTGGGAAAAATAATGGGACATGCCATATTTTTTATCATATATGTTTAGAAAATAATGCGCTAGGAAGACTATATCCTCAAGTCTGTCCCGTAAGGGTGGTATTTCTAGTTCAATTACATTTATTCTATAGTATAAATCTTCTCTAAATAATCCATCTCTAACCATTTTTTCTAAATCCCTATTGGTAGCTGCAATTATTCTTATGTCAATATTTTTATACTCTGTACCACCAACTGGTACAAATCTATTCTCTTGGATTACCTCTAGAAGTTTTGCTTGCAGTCTTAGTGGTATCTCAGCTATTTCATCTAAAAATAATGTACCACCATCAGATAATTCCAGAAGTCCAACTTTTCCCGCGGTATTAGCCCCTGTAAAAGCACCACGATGATAGCCAAATAGTTCAGATTCGAGCAATTGGTCAGGTATAGCTGCACAGTTAATTGTTTTAAAAGGTCCATTTTTTCTATTGCTTATATGATGAATATACTTAGCCATTACATTCTTACCAGTTCCAGAATCACCTAATATTAGAACAGTAGAATCCGTAGAAGAAACCTTTTGTGCCAATACAACACATTCCTTCATGCTTTTGCTACGAACTACTAAATGTTCGTATTTGTATTCCTTTTTTCTTAGTTCCTCAACCTCTTGCTTATACTTTTGTACTAATTTTTCAGTATCTTCTAAATTGCATTTAAGCTTTTCTATTTCAGTTATATCTCGAGTATTCATTACAACCAAGTCTATATTACCTTCTCCATCTAGGATTGGAGTAGCAGTAACAACTAGTTTCTTACCGATCATTGTTTCCTGTGTAAGGGTAACCCTCTTTTTTTCTTTAAAAACCACAGGAGCTATTGATGGGCTGTAGTAGCCCTCTTCCACAAGATGATAAACTGTTTTTCCAATGATTTCAGATGGCTTTAGACCATAATTTCTTTCACTAGCATTGTTAACATAGGTTACAATACCTTTACTATTGACCACAAAAATTTCATCGTATGAATTATTTAATATTTCCTGAAGCTTTTCCAGATTCATCTCATCTGACTCAGGGATTGGCTCGCTACAATAGAACAGGTAACATTTCAAATCATTCTTGAAATTAGCATTCCGAATTAGATTTGTCATTTGAAAAGTAATATTTTTATTATCCATATTTTCAATAACAATATCAATCTGCTTACCCAAGAGTTGTTGATCGGGTAATAGGCCTTGCGCATTTTCATCACAGAAAATAACTTGCCCTTTTTCATCAACTAAAATAATACCATTCGGAGAGCTTATCTTTTCAACCATGTCAGATCACCATACCATCTTCTTAATAATATCTTTATTATATCAGATTTATAACGTTCAATATATTGTTAATTTATTGAACAACAAGTCTATATAAAATAATAAGCTCCCACATACGGAGAGCTTATTACAACGTTAAAGCTAAACTATTTTTTATTAACGCCAAATTCTTCTTCGGCTGCTTCAATAATATCTGCTAATTTTGAGGCTATATCTGCCATAAGTGGCTCTGGTTTATGATTTTCCAGAATATTAATAGCTTCTTCACGGGCTACCTCAGTTAGATTCTTAGAACCAGTTTCTACCCAAGAATGCTTCATTTTGCGATTCATTAATTTCGGACTAGACTGTGCAGTTCTCATATGCTTCATGGTATGCTCTTGCATTAAGAAGTCTCCGCCGGCACCTACCTGCTTAATGACATCTACAGCTAGAGTTTCATCATTGATATCTATACCCTGCACAACCTTATTTACCATTTTAATTATATCGTTATCCATTACAAACTGCTCAAAGCTAAAGGTAATTCCGAGTTCTAGCATTCCAACTCCGTAGATAATATTGGCACCTGCCAATGCAGTTAACAGAGTAGACATAGTTTTTTCATGAGCAGATTGAGCATCAGGAACTTTACTATCAGCCTATCCGCCAGCTACCCAACTTGGCAATAGATAGTATTGAGCCAACCTTGCTACAGCTGCATTTATCATGCCTAATTCAGGGGCACCAACAGGTGCTGTTGTGGTCCTGAGATCCATTATTGTAGTGGAGCTTCCATAAATAACAGGTGACCCTTTACGTGTTAACTGACTTAAAACTACACCAGCTAAGACTTCTGCATTATGCATAACCAAAGTACCACCTAGAGTTACAGGCGCGGATCCACCTGCCATTGCCATCGAAAGAATATTACAGGCAATTCCATATTCTGCACATTTGATTATTGCTTCAGTACAATGGCTAGTAAGCTGTAATGGGCTAGTAGGGCAAACATTAATTGAAAGGATAGGGCGTTCTCTTAGTTTATCTTTTCCTCCAACAACTGTTGCTGCCATATCAAATAGTATTTCAGCTTGTCTACCACTAATGCCGCCTGTGAAAATGTGTTTTGTTGTATTTTTAAAGCAAGCCTCTAACTCATGTAATGGATGAACCTTTGCGGAAACATCATGGGCCGCTACTGCTCTTAAGCAAATGTCCACCTCATCAAGAGCATCACACATTAAAGCAGCATTTGCCGTATCTTGTTTAATTGATTTTCGGTATTCCCCGGTAAATGGGTCAATTACCATAATTCCTTCACCGAAATTGGTGAAATGAACTCTCTTATCTTCAATTACCACATCATGCTTGGGGTTTCTTCCAGCTAAAACTATCTTGCTAGGTGCTGAATGAATAGCATCCTCCACAAGGTACGGGGGAAACTGCACTATACGAGTATTCTTATCAACGAATGCTCCTCCAGCTTGAAATATTTCTAATGCTTCCTCGCTTTCAACTTTTATACCTGATTTCTGTAAAACTTCAAGAGTCGCTAAGTGGATGGAATAGAGTTCATCCTCTGAAAACATTTTTAATCCAAAACCACTAATAAAATCTGAAGCAGCGTAAAACTTTCTAGCCAAATAAATCTCCTCCTTATCTTTAGATTTGGATATTACATAACGGTTAGTATTAATTTAGCTTATCCTTTCTGCCTCCTTCATTGAAATCCTTATCATACTTCATGGTAATTGTATTTTGCAAATTCCATACCAGTTTGTTGTAGATTTTCATGGATTTCTTTATTTACAATAGTTTTAATCGTTTTTTGATACTCATAAGGTTCTTTAAGCTTGGAAAAGCCCTTTATTAATCATGGAAATAAGTTTTTTTAACTTGTTTTTGAGTATATGTGACTTAAGCCAAGGTTTGAACTTACCAATATAAAAAGCAGGCATAGGAGTAAATTCCTTCTTTTCCAATGCCTGCTTAACATGCCCAAATTATTGTATTTTATATATTTTTAGTAATTTTATCATCGATAACTGTCTTTGGAGCATTTTTACTTTCAGTATAATCTATTGTAAGTATCTTAGGTCCAACAGCATCTCCAAAATCTTCCTTAAGCCATTTCATTACGGATAGCATTAGGATAACTATAATAAACACAATAGGTACACTAGTTGCCACTGAAGAGAGTTGTACAATCTGAAGTCCGCCAACCGACATTATAGCAATTCCAATAACACAAAGCAGGAAGCACCAGAATAGTCTTGCCCAACGTGGAGGCTCCTGGTTGTATTTAATCTCATTACAGGAAATCATTGCAATGGTATATGCATTTGAGTCTATGGTAGTCGCTTGGAAGATTAGCATTACTAAGACGAAAAATGGTATTACTATACCACTAAACGGTAAGCTTTCCAATACAGCCACTATCATAGCTCCACCACCTGATGCAGCCAAAACTGCATCAAGTTCTAACCCTTGGTTAAGTTGAAGATCTACTGCGTACCCTCCAAACACCAAGAAGAATATAGAACATCCCAAAGTTGTTGTAAAAGCCATATTCAAGATAACATCTTTAATTGTACGTCCCTTTGAAATCCTAGCAATGAATAATCCAAAGTATATTGCCCATGCAACCCACCACGCCCAATAAAATACTGTCCAGTCTTGAGGAAATCCAGACTTGGTTATTGGGTCAGTATATAAACTCATACGCAAGAAATTATCCAGTAAAACTCCTATGCTATCAACATAAAATGACAACATCCAAAGTGTGGGGCCTGCTATTAATACAAAGCCCAACAATCCAAAGCACAGCCAACTATTTAGCTCTGATAATTTCTTAATTCCACCACGCAAACCTGAATATGCACTATATCCAAAGATTACAGACAATAAAACTGCTGTGCCACTTTTAACCATCAAGGTATTTTCAACACCTATCATATGAGCAATTACCTCTGAAATCATAGGAATAACTACGCCCATGGTTGTTCCCAAACCACCAACTAGTCCAACAATAACAAACAAATTAATTGCAGTTCCAACCCAACCGTCAACTACATTCCCTAATACTCCCCTACATGCGTAACTGGGATAGAAATATGGCTTCTTCCTCACATATATCATATAAGCAAATGCAATTGCTCCAGGAGTAAATAGACCCCAAGCTAAAACACCCCAATGAAATACTCCATAGGCAATAGCAAATTGAGCAGCTTGAGCCGAAAAAGCTTCGCCCCAAAATGGAGGCCACTTAAGATAGAAAATCGGTTCAGCCATGGACCAGTAAACAAGGCCTGCTCCGACCCCACCTGTAAAAAGCATTGATAACCAACTAAATCTTGAAAATTCCGGACTATCATCTGGCCCACCCAACTTTACATTGCCATATCGGCCAAAGGCTAGCCATACTAAGAATATAAAACACCCAAAAGCTAACAATAACCATAACCAATCGAAACTATACGTTACTGCTCTTAGAACTTGTGCCCCAAGTGGTTGCAACTGCTCACGAAGAACCAACATAGGTCCATAGAAAATAACACAAAAGATTACGCCACCATAAAAAACTATAGGATTAATTTTTGCATATTGACTCAGCTTAGATTTATCCACCGTTTTTTCCCAACCTCTCTTGTAATTTGAGCTCCCAGGTTTGTATAGTATGAAAGCTCTATTAAAAACCCCTTCTGCATGTTCATTTCCCTTCATTTCCCTTATTTAATAATACAGTATATATAATACTTTTTCATTATATCATGGCATCACCACCCTCTACCTTTAGTAATAATTTCAAGTATTGCAAACATTGTGCCAGTTATTAATATTTTCTGAATACACTAATGTTTCCAATGGAAATAAGTATTCAGAAACCGAAAATCTTTATAAGATTGTCATTTGTTTTTAGAAAAACCAGTCAAATAGACTCATCTCTTTTTTAGGTATATGCTGTAGGCCACATTATTGCTATGAATAGCTTAGTGACCTGCAGCTGTTTTTATAATAACCCATCAATTAATTCTGCTACCTCTTCCTTTGAACGAAGTCCACCAATACGTCCTTTAACCTCACCATTATTAAACATCAACAATTGTGGTATCCCTCTGAGTCTAAAGCGCCCCTCCTCTCTTTACTTTACTGATTTGTCTTATCTTAATTGAGCTTTTAGTTTTTCTTTATCCATCGAATAGTCCAATCGCTTGATCTCTTGCCCTCTGTCTAATACAACAACTGATGGCACGATTTTGACATCATACTTTTGGGCAAGTTTTTTCTTAGTAGCCATATCGATTTTAACCACTTTGCGGCGTTCCGCTAGTTCTTGATTTGCCTCTTCTAATAAAGTGCTAAACTCCAAGCTTTGATTATCTAAGGCATTAAAGAAAAGCAAGAGAACTTTTTTATCGCTTTTCAGAACACTCGTACTAAATGCATTGAGTTCCTCAATATAGCGCTCGGCAGCGACTGCGGCTGTTGCCCCATCCCCAGCAGCTGAAACCACTTGCCGTAAATATTTAACCCGATTGTCTCCGACCGCATATACCCCTTCGAGATTCGTTTCCATCAATTCATTAACGGGAATATAGCCTCTGTCCATCACAATGCCACTTTCCTTAAGGAAATGAGTTGAAGGAATCATCCCAACAAAGAAAAAAACACCCTGGCAAGCAAGTCTGCTTGAACGGCCCGTTTTTAAGTTCTTGATTTTAACCCCCTCGACATTATCCTCACCCAGGACTTCTTCAATCGTGGAGTTCCATATAAACTCCATCTTTTCATTTTGGAAGGCCCTTTCCGCACTCACTTTATTGCAATCGAGAACGCCTTCATCATGAAGTACAATCACTGTGACTTTGCGAGCGAACTTGGTAATGTACATGCCTTCTTCGATGGCTTGATCCCCGCTGCCAACGATAACAACATCTTCTCCTTCAAAAAACTCGGCATCACAGGTTGCACAATACGCAACCCCACTTCCCTGAAGCCGCTTTTCACCAGGAATATTTAATAGTCTCGGCTCACTACCACAAGCAATGATAACCGCCTTGGCTGTGTATTCTTTCTTTTTTTTGGTAGAGATAATTTTGTCTTCTTTAGCAAAATCAGCACTCACAACTTCATCTCGTAAAAATTCAACGCCAACAGACTCGGCATGCTTTTTAAAGTCTTTCATAAGATCGGGTCCACTAATTTGGCTATAGCCTGGATAATTGGCGATCTCTCGTGTAGTATTGACCAAACCGCCAACCGTTCCTTTGTTGATAACCAAAGTTCTCAGCTTCGCTCTTCCCCCATAAATAGCTGCCGTGAGTCCTGCGGGACCCCCACCGATTATGATTAAATCGTACGTCACATCTCCCATTTTCCTAAATTACTCCCTCTCTGTAGAATGTTTTAATCATTACGATTCTAAAACTTCCTCAATCTTATCCATAACTTTGTCTTCGTCAACAGCACCTGCAAGTTTTGCTCGATATTCGCCATCCTTAAAGAAAAGAATCTGAGGAACTCCTTTTAAAGAGAATCTTTGGAACAAGTTTTTTTCTTCTTCTACATCCACGTAATAGAATCCAAACCTGTCTTGGTATTGCGGTTGAAGCTCCTCCAAAATAGGAACGACATCTTTACAAACGTGACAGTCTTTTCTTGAGAACATAACAAGACAGGAGTCCTCATTATCATAGATAATTTTTTCAAAACTATTTGCATTTAATTGTTCTAAGAGCATATTTTCCACTCCTTTAAAATTGAATTACAGGAAGCAAGCATTCAAATTTCTCCTCCCTGTCGTATTTGCCCAAATAAAATTACGTCTTTCCAAGCAATTAAGGATCTGCAGAATAATTAGAAGTTTTGTCCAATCTCTCCAAGATGTCTTAAAAGAATTTCCGTTTCATGAATAATAGAATAAAGGCTAAAGGCAGGCTATTTCATGAAGTCAATTTTATGTGAATAAGCCTGCCTTTTTTATATTAGAATTCTTCGGTTAAAATCTGATAGATTGGTGCACCTTCGCAGTGGGCAGGCATTCTTACACCTAATAATGTTGCAATAGTTGGTGTAATATCAACTTGTCTAATGGTTCTAGCTGTTGTAAAGTTTTCTTTAATTCCACTCCCTGCTGCTAGAAAAATTGGGGAAACAGAAGTATCGAAAGCACCCTCTACAGTAGCTAACCCATCACCATGTAAACGGTTATATCCCTCATCTACAGTAAAGAAGATATCACCACACTGCGGACCGTTTGTTCCTAATACAACAGCGTCTTTATTCCGCATAGCAAGCCCGATAACACGCTGTCCTTTATATCTATAAGAGTACAGGTCAGACATAATTTTTCTTTCCAGTTCATATTTGTCCGCCGGGTCAACAATGCCATGGGCATCACGACCCTTTAAGTTAATATAAATATAGTTACTTCGGGTCTGGACAGCGGTTGTCTTTTCCCAATCTACTTCTTTCAAAGTCTTACCGTTTTCATCCTTTTTCATAACGGTATAACCGAGTTCCTCCATTACCTGTACATTCATGCCGCCATATTCACCAATTTGTGGTGGGAATTCTTCCCCTACCAGTAAACCATGGTCAGCTACAATCATGATGGTCCATCCTTCATCTAACAGATGTAGGAATTCTCCCAGATATTTGTCTGCCTGAATGTAAAACTTCCGGATAAAGTTCTGATTAACTTCAGGGTCAGTATAGCTCCAGCGCTCCAGATTTTTCGCTAAATGCCAAAACATATGACCTGCACAGTCAACATTATGCAAATGAGTGAATACTACTTGGTATTCACGATTTTTAATTAAATGATTTAAAGCCTTTGCCTGCCATTGACAGTACAAATCCCAGGCTGGTTCATAAACATTCTCAACCAGGTAAGCATCTTCTCCCCCAACCAAGCTAACAGGCGGAACTGGGCCAACATGTTCAACAATATCTTTTAGCAATTCCTTGGGGTGAAATAATTTATCCTGACCAGTATCTAGTGCGTTACTGATCCACATTTTCAGTTTTCTACCATCCGGAGAAAGTTCCAGGAGTTTCATGGACCTACATGCGGGTTTTAATTCACCATCTTTATTAATGTCGTCTACAATACCGGAAACCATTTTCCCGACTTCTAATACTACGATTGGTTTCTCTGCCTTCTTGTTTTTATAAATTGCTATGTGGTCATAGATGCCATCAGCATTCTTTAAAATTAGTGCGGGACGTCTTGCAATACCATCCGATGTTAAAATAGTAAATTCTTTGGCGTCTGCCGGTGCAGCTGCCCATCCTTCTGCATCTTTCAACGGGGAATTGACTAAATCATAATGAGGAATAGATTCAATGACCATTTCCATATTTTCTGGTCCCATGATATATTCACGGATTTCACTGCCTGTCATGGCAGCTTCACCATACCATAATTCCATCATATCGGTAGCTGGTTCTTCTTCTTCAGTAATAGCACTCAGATCAGAAATCATGCAGCCAGTACCGGCAGGACGTTCTACTTTAGGAGCATATTCTAATTCTGTAATTTCCTCATTAGCAACGATAACTTTTTCCCAATCAAGTTGTGCCACACCCATGTTAACAGAACCCGGCTGTGTTCCATCAATAACGTTTAAATTTGGGTTGTCACTGGTCGGAGGCCAAGCGGAACCAGGCCAATGCCATACTAATGTTTTCAGGCCGGCTGCAGTAGTTACATTCCATAATTGCTCAGCTTCACAGTTTCTGGAATCCATATTATATACAACAGCATCCAAGCTCTCTGGTGACTGTCGCCAAAAGCAGGTAATACCGTGTGTTCCTGGATAAGCACCCGTTGATAAAGTCGTCCAGCATGCAGGTGTAATCGTTGGCAGGGCACCTAAGTGAGATAAATCTTCTCTTGCCGCACCTTTTTCAATAAATTTTTTTAAGTTTGGCATTATTCCTTCGGCTAAGAACTTCTGGGTTATTTTGGGATCCATCCCGTCTACCCCTAATACCAATAATTTCTGGGTTAATGCTTCTCTTTTCATAATTTAAATAACAACTCCTTAAATGGTTTTGCTTAGGATATTGAATGTGTGTGAGATGTAACTTTTTTTCTTGTTATTAAATAATAGCAATTACTGTGCCAATTTTTTTATGCTTTAAAAAAGACAGCTTTTCCTTGAAAAGCAAGAAAAACAACAACAATGAATATATAAAAAACACCCATTACTGAGTCCGAATGACTTAGAATGAGTGTTTTTGACTTTTAATAAAATTTACAAATAAAATTTCTATTGAAGAAAAATTCTTGCTAGTTCTTCCATCCATTTTCTCCTCTCTAGTAGTTAGAGAAATACGCGTCAATTGTGTTTGTATTCAGCAGAAACTGAAGAAGGAGTTTGTGTAACAAATATTCCCATGCCAATAGCTATAATGAAGATGACTCCAATTTTAGAGGATTTAACCGATTTATGTTATACTTTAATAGCCATTAAAATATATGAGACGTTAAATCGTCTGAAACTTGATTCATGTGTTGGACTGCTCAATAATAAAAATATGGTTGGTATTGCTATGTCAAAAAATTTTACTTTAACAAATACTAATACGGAAAAAAACAATGAACCCACCGATATGGATGGTCTTATTAAGTTTATCCTAGCTATAATGCTCGCTAGCATGCCTTTTCTTTTTGAGCAACAGATGAGTTTTGGTATACTATCCGTTTACTTATTGATTGCGACCTTGGTTTTGAGAATTAAATTTCGAACCCTATTATTAAGCGCTGCTTCATATTGTATAATTGTTCTGATGCCTTACCTTTTTGGATTCTTGATGAATTCACTTCTTTATTCGTTTACGAATAACGAATTATTCACGTATAATCAAGGAACGTATGAGATTGTTTTAAGACTGTTTAGATTGTTTATTATCTGGTATGTGAGCATCCTATATTTTCACACAACCCCTATTAAAACAATAATTGGCTTAGTGGATAAGCTCTTTTTTCCTTTAAAATTAATAGGTGTTCCTGTTAAGGACTACTTAAAAGTAGTGATGTGTATCTTTTTAGAGCTTAAAGGCATGGGAACCGAAATAAAAAAGAATTTTGTAGATAGTGCACGTTCAACCATAGGTGGAAAAAACGAAAATTTTAAAATGAAAATGAAAGGTGTATCTCAAATTATTGTTTCTTTGCTTGTAAATTCTTTCGAAAAACTAGATAAAATACAAAGTTTTGTTGAAAAAGTGAGCCCTGAAGATTTATATCATTACAAATTTAATGTCTCTAAAAGAGATGTAGTTGCTGTAATGAGCTTTATCTTGTTAACATGGGTGCTTTTATTAGTTGAAAGAGGCTATTGATTCGATTTGAACTCCAAATACCATGGGAGGAATTAAAAAGTGAAAAATACGATTAAAGTATTGATAGTCGATGATCATAATATAGTCAGAGATGGGTTAAAGCTGATTTTAGAATTAGATGACTCTATCGAAGTATGTGGAGAGGCCAAAGACCTCAAAGAAGCCCTTGATCTTGTTAACAGAACTAATCCTGATGTTATTTTGCTTGACTACAAGTTTCCTGATGGTGATGGAGTTAACGGATGTATTAATATTAAATATTTGAGCCCTAAAGTCAAAATTATTATTTTAACAGCATACTCCAAAGAACAATTCGTAATAGAAACTATTAGAGCAGGAGCAGATGGTTATTTATTGAAAAATATCAATAGTGAAGAATTAATTAAAAACATTAAAAAGGTCTACGAAGGACATTCTGTATTAGATACTTCTGTTTCAGAGGGTGTTATTAATGACATTATTGTGCAAAATGAAAGACTTAATGCAGAAGACAATAAATTAAGTTCAAGAGAAACATATATATTACAAATGGTGAGTCTAGGTAAGGCTAATAAAGAGATTGCTGAAGCCTTGGATATTTCTGAAAAAACCGTCCGGAACTACGTTAGTAGTATTTTCAAGAAATTAAACGTTTCTAATAGAACTGAAGCAGCTAGCTATTGGATCAGAAACAAAAACCTATTATAAGGACAAATGTAAGGACATATGTACCTAGTCTTGGGACAAAAGTCATGATATTAAATCCCCTCTTTCTATGGTAAATTAACTAAGCAAGTACTTGATAAGATAATCACATAGTACTTATTTGAAAAATTAATTAACCTTAAGGGAGGATGTATGCAATGCTTAAGAAATTTTTTGCTGTAACACTAGTTCTCATGTTAGCCTTTTCACTTTCAGGCTGTGGATCTAATGAGCCGACAGAAGTAGAGCCTCAAGGATCAGATGGCAAATATGAAGACGGTATCTATTTTGCACAAGAGGACGAATTCGTTAAAGATTGGAAGTATCTTGTAACTATTGAAGTTAAAGATGGTGAAATTGTATCAGCTGATTGGAACGGTGCTAACATAAACGCAGGACCTGATAAAGACACAGTCTCTAAATCAGGTGGGTACCCTATGGTTGAAAACGGTGGAGCACAAGCTCCATGGCATGAGCAAGCTGAAAAAGCTGAAGCTTATCTCGTAGAAACCCAAGATCCAACACAGATTGCTTATAATGACGATGCAGGTCACACCGATGATATTGCAGGTGTATCCATCCACGTTATTGAATTCTTTGAACTTGCAGAAAAAGCTTTAGCTAATGGACCTGTTGGTAGAGGCCCATATAAAGACGGTGCTTATTTTGCAGAAGAAGATGATTTTGTTAAAGACTTTAAGTATTCAGCTAGCTTAACCGTTATCAATGGTAACATTGTGGCAGCCGACTGGGACGGTCTACACACTGATGGTAGTGACAAAGATACCATGTCTATTGAAGGTGAATACCCTATGGTTGAAAACGGTGGAGCCCAAGCTCCATGGCATGAGCAAGCTGAAAAGGCTGCAGCTTATCTCTTAGAAATTCAAGATCCAACAGCAGTTGTTTATAGTGACGATGCAGGACACACAGATGATATTGCAGGCGTATCCATCCACGTTATTGAATTCTTTGAACTTGCAGAGAAAGCTTTAGAAGAAGCCAAATAATTTAAACCTGTATACTATAAAAATTTGTGAATATTAAGGAGGAGCGGTTCTTGCTGCTCCTCCATTTATTTAAAAAATTGGATTTTAAAGAAACTATTCCTCTGATATTTTCTATGATAAAATATTATTCAAGGCCTAAAGATGGAGGTGTTTGTGAAACTATGCATTTAAGAAAATTATCAACCTTCACATATCTCATTGTTTTTCTAACTCTGACAGCTTTTGTAGCAGGCTGTATTCCTCAATCACAAAACAATAATGAACCTCAAGAAATCAAGCCGGTTATAGAAACTGCTTTCTTGATGGGTACTATAGCCAAAATAACAATTTTCGATGAGGTTAAAGATAAGGAAATATTCCAAAAAGCCTTTGACCGAATTTCTGAAATTGAAGACAAAATGACCATTGCTAAAGACAATGAAAAAAGCGAAATCATCCAATTAAATAATTTTGCCGGCAAAGAATATATGAATCTAAGCCCGGAGACTTTTTATGTTCTTGAGAAAGGGAAATACTACTCAGAGCTTTCCGATGGCAAATTTGACATCACCATTGGCCCCCTGGTTAAGCTTTGGAAAATTGGTACAGAACAAGCAGCGTTACCAGAAAAAATACAAATAGCCAATACACTACCTTTAATAAACCATAAAAATTTAATACTGGACAGAGATAGCCATAGTGCCAAACTTAATGCTCCAGACATGATCGTTGATTTAGGTGCTATTGCTAAAGGATATGCCGCTGACGAAGCAGCTAAAATATTAAAGGAAGCTGGAATTAATCATGCCATCATCAATTTAGGCGGGAATATACTCACTCTTAATACTAAACCTGATGGCACGAATTGGAAACTTGGTTTACAAGACCCATATGAACCACGGGGTGACTATATGGGTATTGTTAGCCTTAATGATCAAGCTCTTGTATCTTCGGGAATCTATGAAAGGTATTTTGAATTAGATGGGAAGAGATATCACCATATCCTAAACCCACAAACAGGCTATCCTGAGGAAAACCCAATACTAAGTGTTTCAATCATTACCAAAGACTCTATTGATGCAGATGCATTATCAACGACCATTTTTTTATTAGGACTTGAAAATGGAATGCAGATGATTGAAAATTTACCTAGTACTGAAGCTATTTTTATCACCTCTGACAATAAGGTTTATGTTTCATCTGGAATCAATGAAAAGAATTTTGAGATTAGTAAGGATAAGTTCAAATTACAAAGATAAGTGGTGATCTCTATGAGATTTAAAAAAGGTGACCTTGTCATTATAATACTTTTGATTGCTGCTTCTATAAGTTGGTTTATGAAAGATATCATCTGGCCTAACGACACAAATAACCAAGCAGTAATAAAAATTGATGGTCAGATTCACACTACAATCCCTTTAGACAGCAGTAATGAACGAAAGGAAATAGCTCTCACGCTTCCAGATGATAATGATGTACATTCTATAATAGTAACTGAAAAAGATAAAATTTGGGTAGAAGAATCTTCCTGTCCAAACAAAATATGTGTGAATACAGGTGAAATATCCAAGCCTAGCCAAAGCATCGTTTGTCTCCCTAATAAAGTGGTGATCTATATTGAGGGTTCAGAAAAAACGGATATAGATGATGTTTCTTTCTAGAGATACTCCATTACATCTTTCGAAAGCGGGTATTACGTATGAATAAGAATAAAAGATATGCCGTCATTATAATATTAGTTTCCAATGCAATTATAATATCTTTACTGGAATCATTGATTCCAATCCCTATTCCTGTACCGGGAGTAAAGCTTGGGTTAGCGAATATCATCATCTTAATTGGGATTGTTTTTCTACCCCTAAGCGATGTCCTTCTTATTGTCATAATCCGGTCTTTTGTAGTAGCACTATTAACTAGAGGAATAATGACAGTAGCCTTTAGTCTAGGCGGAGGCATCATAAGTGCCTTAGTCATGGCGTTGCTTTATAAGAAGTTCTCCCGCTTTTTCAGCATAAAAGGAATTAGCGTTGTGGGAGCAATCCTTCATAATACAACACAGCTTGCTGTCGCCTACTTGTTATTAGGTGAAGCCGTAGTTCTATTATATTTCCCTATTCTTTTAGTATCAGCTGTAATTACCGGTTTGATCACAGGTAGTATAGGGGAAATGGCCATCTCTGAAATAAGGAAGAAAGAGATTTTTGCTGCCGAAAAGCAATTAAGTAATTAGGAATGAATCCCTCATTAACTTTTCCACGGCATCTTCTGTAACCTTTTTTGGATTTGTCTTTCCATTAACATTTGCTGCACCAATCTTTTTAATAGTTTGTAAGTGTCCATTATCAATTGTTACAGGCTTAATATCATATTTTTTAATTGCATTTTCAAAAATGTTACTGATCTTTTCAACTAAAGGCAGCATTTGTTGCCTTTTTTCCTGAGATATTGCCTCTTTGTTAAACTCTGCTGTAGCTTTTAATAGGCTAGCACAAATATATCCATGAGAATAATCCGGATAAAAGCCAGGTACTATATTAGCAATACAATGCAGTATACCCAGACCAGCATTGAGCATAGCATTACCAGTTAGCAAATCAGCTTCTAGTATGCGGGAACGTACTTCTATATTATTACCATCTTCCATTGCTGATTGAATGTTTTCCACAACCATTTGGCATCCTTTTAATGATTGCATATCAGTTAAAATAGATGCACCTGTTCCAAAATAGGCCTCCATCCCATGGGAAAAAGAGTCAAGACCAGTAAACAATGTAGTAACGGGAGGCATAGATACTGTTGCAATGGGATCCAGTAGTGCTATGTTAGCAGGAATATTTTGTAAGCTTATTTTCTCACTATTTTCATCCTTAATTAATACTGACCACTCATTAATATGGCTTCCTGTTCCCGCGGTAGTAGGAATAGTAATAAAAAACTTTGCTTCACAATCTTTAGCAATTTTTTTGGCTGCATCCAGAATCGATCCTCCACCAAGTGCTATAAAAATACTGGACTTATTTTCTTTAGCAATTTCTATTCCCCTTATACATTCAGACATCTTTGGGTTTGGACTAATAGCATTATACTTTACAATACTTTTAAATCCCTCTTGATATAGGCTAATCTCCAATTCTTTTATCAATGGCTCCACCCATCCACCAGAGTCTGTAACCAGCATAATATTTCCATGTTGATTATACTGTTTTAAAATCAAGCCAATTTCCCTTGTTCTACCTGCACCAAACATAACCCTTGAAGAAACATAATATTCATATTTTGTCATAATACACCACCTTTTTTTCATAGAGAATTTTCTTTTTGATTTACATGGATTTGCCTTAGCTATGATTTTCTATATCCTAATACCAATAGCAGAAAGCTTACTACCACCCCAGGATATAAAGGGTTTATTTCTTTTGGTGCGAATATGGACCAAAATATTACAATAACCGGTGCTATTAAAATAGCCCATCTGCTGATTTTGGGACTAATCCTGTCTTTTAAAAAGAATATGCCTAGCAGTGGTAAAAATACAGTTGCCCCTCTTAAAGCCATAGATAAAAATGCCCATTCTAGTATTAAAGAATTTACATTGGATGTTACAAATACAAATACAATGGATGAGATAAGTATAATTAAAAATCGAAAAACCCATACCATTTCCTTATCTGTAGCTTGTGGCCTTATATTCTGATAAATATCTTTGCCAATAATCGTAGTGATCCCGAGTGTAAGGGCTGCACCAGTCATTACAAGAGAAAGAATTAATGTTGCTAGTACTATACCTCCGAGCCCAGGTCCTAAATGCAGAATTACAAACATTGGCAGGGCAGATGCTGGATTAATATCAGGATAGGCAACCCTCATAAACATTCCAATTAAAACACTAGCCAACCCCGTTAATGGTATTAGTATTGCAGCAATAAGGCTACCTCTTTGGGCAGTTTTTACTGACTTAGCAGAAAAAATTATTTGCAGATATGTCTGGGTGGAAATAAAACCAACTATTACTGATATGCCAGCACCTAATTCTACACCAATACCATGAGGAAAAATGGAAAACCAAACTCCCTCACCAAGTCCACGCTGTAAACCTGTTATGCCTTCTGCCAGCCTATAGGCAATAAACCCTCCTGCTACTAGTGTTGTACTAAGCAAGATTGTTTTTATAATACCTACATATCCAGTACTCCATATTCCACCAAAGACAGAATAGCAAACTATTAATGTTATAATTAAGGTAACTGCCACTAAAGGACTTAAAGCAAACATGTTTGTCAATACTGGGACAGCAGAAAGTACCTGAGCAGCTACTTGAACTAGAATTCCTATAGATACAAAAAACACGCTCCAAAGGGCTGCTTTTTTACCATAAAAAGACTCAAATAGCTGCGGTATTGTCACAACTTCAGATTTCCTTAAAGGTTTTGCTAAAAATAAAGCAAGGAAAAGACAGCTTAATCCAGCCCCAAGTGTAAACCAAATTCCGCTTATTCCATAAAGGTACGCAACTTGTGCGGTTCCTACAGTAGATGTCCCTCCTACAAATGCCCCTACCATGGAACCACTAACTAGTACACTCCCAAGCTTTCTTCCTCCAACACAAAAGTCAGAAGATGTCTTTACCTTGTTAGATGCTAAAATACTAATAAATGCCACAAAAACTAATGTGACACTTATACTTATAATGTAACCTATTGATAGCAATCCCGCTCCTTCTTTCTTCGACCCGACGTCATTAATATTGTAAGCCATTTAGAAGAAGTCTTTCAACTTTTATTTGCCATTCTAATACTCTTAAATAAACCTTTTAAGCTTCCACCCCATAAATCTCAGGAAACTCTTCGCGAATACTAGCCTTTAACTCAGATGAAACTAGTGAAGGCTTATGTGTAGCCAGTATTTCCCTGACCATTATATGGGCGCGTTCTTTTGTCTCAGGAGAACCAGCTTCTTCCCAAGCCATTCTTGTCCTTCTATCTGAAACCTTGGGGAAGAAGAATTCTTTACGAACATGCTTTACTGTATGGGGATCTGCTAGGAAATGTCCTGCTGGTCCAACTTCTTTTATTCTATCTACTGCTAGGGTATCCTTATTGACTTCTACACCCTTCATTACTCTAAAGATGTTACCAATTATTTCATTGTCAGTAACCATCTTTTCATAGGAAAATACCTGACACATTTCTAATAACCCTACTGCATCATGGATATAGTTGCAGCCAGCTAAAGATACTGTCATAGCAGTTAGGGCGCTTTCATAGCCTGCTTGTGAGTCATTAGTTTTGGAATCTGACATTCCACCTGTTCCATACATGGGAAGCTGGTAGTGCTGGGCCATTTGGGCAAGGCTAGCATTTACCATGGC